>DOIU01000529.1 GCA_003511825.1 Gammaproteobacteria bacterium
CCCTCGGAAACCGTCTTGGTCGACGATGCCGTCACCACCTTGCGTGACGTGCATGACGCCCACGGCGGTCGACTCTTTGTGTGGGGAGAATCCCTCGGTGCGGGCGTTGCTGCGGCCGCCGTTGCGCAAGCCGGCGTACCGATCGAAGGCGTGGTGCTGTTAACGCCTTGGGATTCCCTGGCCAACGTGGCACAGACGCACTATCCCTACTTGCCGGCGCGCTGGCTGGTCCTGGACAGGTTTAACAGCATCGACAACCTGCGCGACTATACCGGCCGGGTCGCGGTGGTGCTGGCTGAGCACGATGCGGTCATTCCGGTCAAGCACGGCAAGCGGCTGTTCGATGCGCTCACTCGCGATAAGAAGCTCTGGGTATTGGACGGTGCGACGCACAACACGGTGCCGTTCTCACCCGGTCAAGCCTGGTTGTCTGAGGTGTCCGCCTACGTATTGCGCTCAGGCAATTGATGGCAGTGCCGGCTTACGAGAGGTTTGCGCGCGACGTTCCAAGACGCGCTGGCAGTAGGCCCCGGGGGTGTCTTTCAAGTGGAAGGCAAACTCGCGGGTGAAATGCGCTTGATCGACGTAGCCCATGTGCTGCGCCAGTGCGGCCAAGGATTGTGTGGGTGACTGCTTCAGCTGCGTTCGCGCCAATTGCACGCGTCGCACCCGCCCGAATTGCTTGGGTGTTAAGCCCAGGTAGTCGTTGAATTGGCGTTCCAGCTGACGTTGACTGAGATTCACCACCCCTGACAACCTGCGGATAGGGACACCCGGATGCCGATCCAATACCCGAATGGCGGCGTCGATACTCGCCGGCCGTTCAAAGCTGCCGTGGAGACGTGTGCGTAGCCAGTTCTCGGCCACGCGTACACGCTGCGTGAATGTGTCGGCATGGTAGAGGGCATCGTTGAGCGCATCGAAACTGAGTGCCTGACGCAAACCCAATGGTGCAAGGGTGTGCGCTTGTAGGGCTGCCACAGGCACACCGGTCACGCAGAAGCTCGCCCCCGCCTTGAATAAGATCCCAAAGCCATCGACATGTTGTTGCCCGGCAATATGCAACTGCCGTGATTGCGGCGTCAGCACATCGACGTTGACACCCGGTTGGTAGCACCCTTCATCCAGAGGCAAAGGATCTCCCCAGTTAAACATCAGACCCACAGCGCCATTGTGATGCATATATTCGCTGCGGGTGATGACGGCGGGTCTGTGCGAACGCATGGCCCAGAACGACACCACATAAGGACGCAGCAGCGGTGAAGGCAGGCACGCTTGGAAGCCTAAATCCGTCAGATTATCTGCAGGCACATCGGTCATGACGTCGCGTTTTTACAATACGGAGACAGCGAGGGAGCGTACGCTGCTCGCCAGTTTAATGCAATTAATGAGGAGTACCCGATGGTTTTATATGGTTATTGGCGACGGCGAGTCTTGAGCTGTCTTTTACTGTTTGCGCTGTGGGTGACGCCACTGCAGGCATCGGATGGGGTGGAGACTTTCAATGATATCCCACTGACCGATCTGTCTGGGCAAACGATCCAGGCAAAGACCTTGATCACTGGCAAACCCACGTACCTGAAATTTTGGGCAAGCTGGTGCCAGCCCTGTCTCAAGCAGATGCCGCATTTTCAATCGGTACAAGAGACGTTCAATGACACGCTGACGGTGATCGCCGTGAACATTGACCTCAACGACTCACCGGCGGATATCGCGCGCGTGAAGGAGAAATACGGGTTGACCATGCCCATCCTGATGGACACCACCGGGCGGCTGGCTCAACGTCTGAACTTCATCGGCACCCCCTATCATGTGTTGATGGATACGACGGGGCAGGTCAGGTACCAATCTCATGAAGCCGACCAAGCGCTGGATGATAAGCTCCAACAACTGGCCAAGCAGTCGATCGCCGGCGACGCGCTGGCACTTTACAGCGAATCGCACGACGCGCCTTCCGACATCACGGATAGCACACCCACAGCGCTCTGGTTTACCTCTACCTGGTGTGACTGGTACCCGGAGACCTCGCGCCCTGCCATGAGTCAAAACTGCTTCCAGTCAAACACCCACATCAGCAAGCTGATGGCTGATTTCCCGCAGCTGCAATGGCAAGGGGTGATCTCGCGCTTGTGGACCGGTGAAAAAGAACTTGAGGAGTTCCGCGAAAAATACCAGCTGACCTTACCCTTGTCACTGGATGATAACGATAAAATGCAAGTCAGGCATCACGTGAAAAACCACCCGACCTTGATCATTTTCAATGCCGGCAAAGAGCTGATGCGCATCGATGCGTTTGGTGATTACTCGCAGTTAAAAGCGCAACTCGCCGAACTGCAACTTTGACAACAACATTGCAATCGGGCATCAGATTTGTAAAAGTCCCTGACCGACCCGAGCAGTCGCCGTGGAGGGGTTTCTCGCCACTGACGCTCTCCGGTGTCTCCGTGGATTTAAAGGACGCTCAATGATCGTTGCCCGCATTGCGATTCGTGAAACGCTGCTGACGCCGTTTGTTCGGCGTCTCAGTTGTGGGCGGTTTTTTCGGCATCGGCGGATGTGAATACGCCAAGGTTCCTATTTAGGCGAAATCACAGTTTGCACCCCGCAGCGTCAGATACTCTGCGATGGCTTCGTCCAGCTCAACTTAGCCCCCCAGAATATTCTGTACAACCTGCCTCATCCACTGATTGGATTGTTCGTGCGTAAAGCGTTTGTGCCAAAAGACATAGTAGCTAAATCCAGGAACCTCAAAGGGCAGTGGTTTAATGGTCAGGTTTTTTTTGGCCTTCAGGTTTTCAGCAATTCTAAGTGGCAGTGTAACGATATGTTCCCCATCCAACAGATGCGGCTCTAACTGAGAAAAATCAGGAACAGACAGTCGCACATTCCGCTTAAAACCCAATGGCATCAAGTGATCATCGATAAACCCGCGCTGTTTACCCAGCGGGGCAACCATCAAGTGCGCGGTGTTTACATACGCCTCTATATCAAGCACCTGATCGGCCAGCGGATGATGATTGCTCATCAAGCACACAAAGTGATCTTCAAACAGGCGCTTTTGCATCAACTGGTCTGGCGCATGCCAATTCACGCTGATGACCAGATCGACCTTTCCGGTCTCCAATTCTCTGATCGAATAGTCAGATGCCAAGTTGATGACTGTTGCGCGTAATAACGGCGCCTCCTTACTCAGCACCTTTAACAACTCAGGCGTTAGAGACTGACAAACTTCACTAGTTGTCGCTATCGTAAAAATGAAGTGGACCCCGAAAGC
>DOIU01000238.1 GCA_003511825.1 Gammaproteobacteria bacterium
GCCACACGATCGACAAGCTCCCGCACATCGCCTTCGCTGTCGATGGATGCGAAGGCACTCACTGCGGCGTCGACCTCGTTCGCACTCGCGCCATAACGTGAGACTTCATCGCGCAAGGCGTCACTATCGCCCGACAGTCGCGATACAGACGCGCGTAACCCCGCCAGGTAACTCTGTTGCGACAGCAGCGTGTCAGTGTTCAGTACTGACAACGACACTGCACCAGCACTCACTGCGCCACAGACGCCAGCGAGGACATGTGCGTTGCGCAAAGCGCGATACACAGGCTGTCCTTGAGCACTATCCAGGCGAAAGACCCGGTCTCTCACGGGAGAAAATTCGCCGACGATCGCTTCGTAGGGCGTTGCGAACCGGCCGTGGAGGAGCGGATAAGAGACGCTCAGTTTGCGGTGGAACGACAAGCCAAACGCACTGAGCGGCAGGGGTGACGCCAACACGGCCACCTGAGGTTTGCCGGAGACGACCGGTACTGCCTGTTGCTGCAAGAATGCCAAGGTGCCTCGGGTTTCTGTGTAGATCGCCGCCCACTGATCAGCATCTGTGTGCCGCACTTTTCGACTAATCACCACCCGGCCTCGGAAGTACACGCTATAACGCCATTCCGACCGACACTGACTGCTGATAACGAGCAAACACGTGCTGAGCGTACTGGGCTTTAGCCATCGCCCGATGATGCCGGTGAGACTATAGACACCGCCGACGGCAATCTGCGATGCGCGCAAGGTGTCGAGGAGTCTATCCAACACCGCGGATTGCCGAAGACCGCCACACAATATATGAGGCGACTTGGGATTCCCCGCGACTTGCCAGTATGCGTAGTTTGCACCTGACAGCTGCTGGCGCACAATCGCCTTGCCCAAGTCTCTGCCCACTCTGCGTGCGGAGGTGGGAAACGGCACGCACGCGTACTCCTCACTGGCGACGTCGGTGAGCACATAAGCGAGATGCGATCGACTGCGTTCAATAGCGACTTGCAGTTTATCGGTTGCGATATCCGCTGAGGACAGTGTATCGAGCAGCGTGACCACAACACCCCGCCGAATGTAGAGAGACACGGCGTCATCCGCGACCACACACACCAGCTTCGGCCGCATCATAGCCCAAGGCTCGCGATACTGCTGTACATTGGGCCAATGACCGCCAGAATCACCCAAGCCAGCAACGCTCCAACCAGCATAATCAAGGCTGGCCCCAAGACTTGCTCCAAACGAGTAATCGCTTTGTCTGCGGCTTGTTTATAGTGGTGACTGACTTGCATCAGTGCATCGTCCAGCCTGCCTGTGGCTTCTCCCACAGACACCATGCGTGTGACATACACCGGAAAAACACCGGCATCGGCGAAGCTCTGTGCAATCCCTTTCCCGCCGCGCACTTGGCTCACAATACGAGACACTACCGCCTCCAATGCAGGGTTTGACACCACCGCCTGACTGGTCTCAAATGCGGTAATCACCGTAATACCGGCGCGATACATCAAGGCTGAGAAATACGCAAAACGCGCCAGCTTCACGTGCTTCACAACAGGACCCAAGCAGCACACCCGCAAGATCGCTGCACTCAACCAGAACCGAAATCCGGCATGTCGCCGGTGCAACAGCGACATGCCCAAACCCAGGCAGGCTGCTATCGCCAGATACAACAGACCGTAGCTTCCCAGATGATCTGAAACGCGGATCAAAGCCTGTGTATACCAGGGCAGCGCCTCGCCGCTGGACTGTAAAAAAGCCGTGAGCTGTGGCACCAGGTACACAAGCAGAAAAACGCTTGCGGCCAGCAACACAAGCCCACTGAACAAGGGATAAGCCACCGCTTTTTGCAAACGCGCTGCAATGCTCTTTTGCCACGCCATGGCTTCGTACACATGTTGCAAAGACTCGGCGAGCTGACCAGAGGCCTCACCTGCTTGCACAATGGCAATCTCCATGGGCGAGAACACCAACGCACTGGTCGACATCGCCACGGATAAACTCCCACCCGATTCGATTTGTTGCGACATTTCCGTTAACGCCAATCGGAAACGTGTGTGGGTCTCTGAGTTGGTAAGATCCTGCAAACACTGAAGTAAGGGAATACCCGCGTGCAACAGTTGCGACAACTGCGCATAAAACTGCAACTGCGTTTCAGTGTCCACACCCCGATCGGACCAGAATACTTGCCGCCGACATTGCACGATCTGCAACTGCCGTTGTTGGAGGCGCTGAGTCAAATCCATTGCATCAAGTGATCGCAACACGCCGTGGCACAGCGCACCCTGTTCGTCTATCGCTTCGTACCGGTAAACAGGCATCACACGCGCTCTCCCACCGTGCCAAACACGCGATGCACTTCACTTGCGTCGGTGTCTCCCGAGCGCACCAGCGCTTGCGCCAGCTCTGCCATCGGTTTCCAGCCGCGCGCTGCGGCTTTGTCGCGCCAGCCCACCGTGCTTTGTTGCTGAATCAACGATTGTGACAAATCCTTGTCGACAATCAGCGTTTCCATGACCGCTCGCCGCCCGCGGTAGCCGGAGCCGGCACAGGCTTCACATGTCGTTGCGTCTTTGCCGCGACACTGCGCACACCGCAAACGCACGAGGCGTTGCGCGACAACCGCGCTGACGTTGGCAGCGAGGGTTGCGGCGTCCACGCCCAAATCCATCAACCGCTGCACAGCGGACAGGGATGACCGTGCATGCACAGTCGACAACACCTTGTGGCCGGTCATGGCCGCCCGCATGGCAATGCGGGCGGTGTCAGCGTCACGAATCTCCCCAATCACAACAATATCGGGATCTTGCCGCATGATGGCGCGAATTCCAGCTGAAAACCCCAACCGGTTCTGCTGACCGATACTGCTCTGACGCACAAGATCCAGTGGATATTCGACAGGGTCTTCCAGTGTCATGATGTTTACCGCAGGTGTATTAAGAGTTTTAATCATCGAATAGATCGTCGACGTTTTTCCACTACCCGTCGGCCCCGCGACCAAGATCACGCCCTCAGGCTGTTGCAAGGATGTCGTAATGGCGGTGATCGTGTCCTCGGGCTGTTGCAGATGATCAAGGGACAGAATTTGCTTATTTCGATCTAATACGCGCATAACAAGATTCTCACCGTGCAGAACTGGAAAACTCGACACACGAAAATCAATGCGTTTGCCCGCGATCGTTTCAGAGAAACCACCGTCTTGCGGCGCCCGCGTCTCGGCGAGGTCAAGCCCCGCTAGCACTTTTAACCGCCCCAACATCGCCGGCCAGTGTTTTTCATGCAGCGAGGGTCGTGGCGTGAGCACCCCATCGACCCGATAGCGGATACGCACAAACCCAGACTCCGGCTCCAAATGAATATCCGAACACTGCATAGACACCGCATCGCGCAAAATGGAGATGACCAATTGCGCACCTGCCCCGTTGTTTGTGACCTCTGTCGCCGCGCTACGGCTTTCTTCACTGTCCAGCTGCGTCAGCAAAGTGTCTAACCGTCGCTCATGCCCATAAAAAGCATCCCACGCCGCTTCAATGTCAGACTCGATGGCAAGCACCACCTTGAGTTTGGTATCGTCGCTGCGCAGTCGACGGATGTGGTCAAGGGCAACGAGATCTCGAGGGTCAGACATTGCTATGACTAAGGTGTTCTTCGCCTGACGGTAGCGAACCGGCACGAGCTGAAAACGCTCTGCAAGCTCGCGCGGGATACACTCGAGCGCTTCAGGATCCGGCGCTACACGCGCAAGATCGACACTCGGCACCCCTGCCATTTTTGCCAACGATTGGCGCAAAATCGCAGCACTGACGAAGCCAAGATTCAGTAAGACGCGCCCCAGCTTTTCACCTGATAGTTGTTGCTCAACGAGTGCGATTTGCAATTGATCCGGCCGAATCGCGCCTGTTTTAGAAAGCAATTCTCCGAGCATCATTGGCCGACATGCTCCGCTTGTAACTCTGCCATGCGTCGCATCACGGCGGATACGTCAAACGCTGGCGCAGAACCAGAACGGCTATTGACGGCGTGCCCATAATGCATGATGGCGTTGTGGCGTTGGCCCATGCGATCGTACGTGACAGCAACGTTGTACTGGCAGCGCGCGTCATGAATCTTATGCTTACAGGCCAGTCGGAAGTAATGGTTA
>DOIU01000009.1 GCA_003511825.1 Gammaproteobacteria bacterium
GTTCCTCGGTGATGAACGGCATCAGTGGATGCAAGATACGCAGCAGCTGTTCAAACACCGAGACCAAGGTATGACGCGCACCATTTTGCAAGGCGACATCAGCCTCAGTGGCATTGAGCACAGGCTTGCACAATTCCAGATACCAATCACAGTACTCATTCCAGGTGAACTCGTACATCGCTTGCGCGGCGAGATCAAATCGGTATTGCGCGATATGGTGCTCGACAGAGGCGGACAAATGATTCAAGCGACTGAGGATCCAGCGATCCGCGAGACTCAGTGATCGTTCACCATCCTGCAAGCTGCTCTCATGGCCATCCATGTTCATCAGCACAAAGCGGCTGGCGTTCCACAGCTTATTGCAGAAATTGCGGTAGCCTTCGACACGCTTGAGATCGAAGCGCACGTCGCGGCCCGTAGAGGCAAGCGAGGCGAAGGTGAACCGCAGCGCATCGGTGCCAAAGCTGGGAATGCCGTCGGGGAACTCCTGACGTGTCTGCTCGGCGATCTTCTCGGCCAAATGCGGTTGCATCATATTGCCCGTGCGCTTCTCGAGCAGCGCGTCGAGCGTAATGCCGTCAATAATGTCCAGAGGATCGAGCACATTGCCTTTGGACTTGGACATTTTATGCCCATGACTGTCCCTGACCAGGCCGTGAATATACACCTCGCGAAATGGGACCTGTTTGTCCATAAAGGTCATGCCAAACATGATCATGCGCGCGACCCAGAAGAAAATAATATCAAAGCCTGTCACCAGTACCGAGGTCGGGTAAAAGGTTTTGAGTGCATCGGTGTCTTGTGGCCAGCCGAGCGTGGAGAAGGGCCAGAGCGCTGATGAAAACCACGTATCGAGGACATCCTCATCCTGACGTAAGGTGACCTCGTCAGACAATTGATACTTTTGCCGCGCTTCAGCTTCCGAGGGCGCAACGTAGATATTGCCTTGATCATCATACCAGGCAGGTATGCGATGCCCCCACCAGAGCTGGCGACTAATACACCAATCCTGGATATTCTCCAACCATTGGAAATAGGTGCGATCCCAGTTCTGCGGGACAAAGCGAATACTGCCGTCTCGCACGGCATCAATAGCAGGGTCGGTGATGCGCTGTTTGCCGCCCGGACGGCCGTCATCGAGCTGATCGCGAGTCAAGTCGACATACCATTGATCCGTCAGCAACGGTTCGACAATCGTATTGGAGCGATCTCCGCGAGGCACCTTGAGCTTGTGACTTTCGATGCGGTCCAATAGGCCTGCTGCTTCTAAATCAGCGACCACGGCCTTGCGCGCCTCGAAGCGATCCAAGCCTCGGTATTGCTCTGGGGCGTTGTCATTGATGGAGGCATCGCGTGAGAGGATGTTGATCATCTCAAGATTGTGGCGTTTGCCGACATCGTAGTCGTTAAAATCATGCGCGGGGGTGATCTTGACGCAACCGGAACCAAACTCCGGGTCAACATAGTCATCACCGATGATCGGGATTTTGCGTCCCACCAGAGGGAGGTCAATGCTGCTGCCAATCAAATGCCGATAGCGATCATCCTCAGGATGTACCGCCACAGCGGTATCACCCAGCATGGTCTCAGGTCGTGTGGTGGCAACCGTGAGATGGCCTGATCCATCCGACAGTGGATAGCGCAGATGCCAGAGGTGGCCGTCTTCTTCTTCATTGAGCACTTCCAGATCGGACAAGGCCGTGTGCAACACCGGGTCCCAATTCACCAAGCGATTGCCGCGATAAATAATGCCTTCGTCGTAGAGCCGTACGAACACGTCCTGGACAGCGTCGGACAAGCCTTCATCCATGGTGAAGCGCTCGCGCGACCAGTCCGCAGACGCACCCAAGCGTCGCAGTTGCCGCGTGATGGTTCCGCCTGACTCACCTTTCCAGCGCCAGACGCGCTCCAAAAAGGCTTCTCGACCGAGGTCTTGACGCGTTTTGCCTTCGGCATTGAGTTGTCGCTCAACCACCATCTGGGTGGCAATGCCCGCGTGATCAGTGCCTGGCTGCCACAGGGTGTTGTCACCTTTCATGCGGTGGTAGCGAATCAGGGCGTCGATCACCGTGTTCTGAAAGGCGTGACCCATGTGCAACGTGCCCGTCACATTGGGTGGAGGGATCATGATGCAATAGGATTGCTCCCCACCTTGCGGTTGGAAGTATTGTTGCTCTTCCCAATTCTGATACCACTGGGCTTCGATCTGATGCGGGTTGTAGGTTTTATCCATGGGTATTCTTGCGGCTCAGGCAGATCAAGTGAAATACGGTGGGCGGCGCATACACAGCGAGCGCCGGCACCGTCAAAGGGCGGATTTTACATGAAAATGCCAGCTGACGTTTGAGTAAAGCGCGCCTGGCGGTTTAGTCGTTGACGTGTGACTGCGCCAATAAACGGGTCAGCGTGTCTTTCAGTTCTACCCGCATGGCGCGGCAATGTTTGTCGACGATTTCTTCGAGCACGGCATCGATGTGTTGCTCGGTGACACCGCGATTGATGTCGGCCGGGCTGAGTGCTTCTGTCGGCTCATCCAAGTCTTCCAGTTCGCGGATGACCTCATGACCGAGGCGAGTAGTTTTTATGATGGAGGGGTCGCCATGGGTGACGATATCTTTGAGCACCGGGATATCGGTGTCATCATTGGTGTGCGTTGACATAAGGCCCACTACCTAACAAGTTGCCTGGAGTATAGTTCAGCCTTGGAAATTGTGTGCCAACACTCGCTGATAGAAAAAAACTCAGCGACAACGGCAAGCAAACCGCTGTTGATAGCCTCTAAATGCCCCTCACATCGACAATGCATGATGGCGCAAGGGGTAGCCTCGATCTTTATAAAACGCCCAACGTCGCCGCCCATCGCGGCGGACGTCAGGGGCTTCATTGATCACCTCAAGCGTGCGCTCAAATCGGCTGAAGAAGTAGGGGACCTCAGCCGCGAGGTTGATCAATATCGGGCGCGAACCGTCGGGTTCGACGGCGTGGGCCAACACAACGGGCTCTGATGCATTCGCTTGCTCGGCGCCGTCAATCACGCTGTGGGCGACGAAGCTTTCGTCGCGAAACGTCCACAGCCGGCTATCGAGCGCCGCGCTCATGTCTGCATCCGCTGTGTGAATAAACAGCGCCTGCCGGTTCTGCACCGCCTTATCGGCCAATCGGCACACCACATCCAAGCGTTGTTCTGCCGACTGGCTGGTCAGGATGTAGAAGTCGACCTGGGTCATCGCTGTTGGCAACGGTCAAACAAGTACGCCATCAACATCGGAACCGGACGTCCGGTCGCGCCTTTGTCTTTGCCGGATTTCCACGCAACGCCGGCAATATCGAGATGCGCCCAGCGGTACTTGCGCGTAAACCGGGAGAGGAAGCACGCAGCCGTGATGGTACCAGCGCCAGCGCCGCCGATATTGGCAACGTCGGCGAAGTTACTGTCGAGCTGCTTTTGATAATCGTCACCCAGCGGCAATTCCCAGCACGGGTCGCCCGCGTCCTTACCCGCACCGAGCAAGTCATTCACCAAGGGGTTATGGTTACCCATCAGGCCGGCGGTGTGGTGCCCCAAAGCCACAATACAGGCTCCGGTGAGCGTCGCAATGTCAATGACCACGTCGGGGTCATAGTTGGCAGCATAGCTGAGCGCATCACACAGGATAAGTCGACCTTCTGCGTCGGTGTTCAACACCTCGATAGTGACCCCCGACATGCTCGTAACCACATCACCGGGTCGCGTGGCGGTGCCACTGGGCATATTTTCTACCGACGGCACCAACCCGACGACATTGCAGGGCAGCTGCATATCGGCACAGGCGCGAATCACCCCAAACACACTCGCCGCGCCGCACATGTCGTACTTCATTTCATCCATACCAGCCGAAGGCTTGATGGATATACCCCCGGAGTCAAAGGTCACGCCCTTGCCCACGAACACCACCGGTTTCTGGCTCTTGGGCGCACCGTTGTATTCCATACAGATCAATTTGGCAGCCTGCTTGCTGCCTTGAGACACACTGAGCAGGGCGCCCATACCCAGGCGCTTCATTTCAGCTTCATCCAACACCTCAATCTTGAGCTTTTTGTATTGGCGTTTTAGCTGCTGCGCTTGGCGCGCCAGGTAACCCGGGGTGCACACATTGGGTGCCAGGTTGCCCAGGTTTCGGGTTAAGTTCATCCCGCCGGCAACAGCGCGCGCTTTTAACACGGCGTATTCGCTGTCCAGTAACTCACGCCGCGACGGAATATTGAAGGTGATTTTGCGCAGCGGCTTGCGCTGCGCTTCCGGCTTTGATTTATGGGTGGTAAAGGTGTACAAAACCGTTTCGGAGGCCAAGGCTGCGGTATAACACTTCCAAACCACGTCGCGATTTTTCAGATTCAGGTCAGTCAGGTAGGATACCGCCTCGGCAGCACCACTTTTGTCCAGAATCTGGGCGGCACTGGCGTTCACGGCGCGAAAAGCACGGTCATTAAAGTCGCGTTCTTTTCCGAGACCAATCAAGAGCACGCGGTCAGCGGGAATACCGGGGACGTGATGCAGCAGTAGCAATTGGCCGCGTTCACCGTCCATACCGCCGCGGCGGACAATGCCAGACAGGTAGCCGTCGCTCGCGGCATCCACATCGGCGGCGGCGGGTGACAGTTTACGGTTGTCATAGACGCCGACAACGATACAAGCGGTGCGTTGTTTTTCA
>DOIU01000007.1 GCA_003511825.1 Gammaproteobacteria bacterium
AGACATAGTAATACCTGCAAATTTGGGACAGTCTGTGGCTAGAACTTGCCGTAGTAACCTTCTTTCAGTGCGTCATACAAATTAGCGGCTGTGTGGAATTCGCCGTCGTATTCGATTTCTTCATTGCCTTTACAGTTGACGATGGAGCCGTCGCTGAGTTCGAACTCGTACGTCGTGTTTTCCAAATCTTCTTCTTTGACCAGCACACCCTGAAACGCTTCAGGGTTGAAGCGGAATGTGGTGCAACCTTTAAGGCCCTGGTCATGGGCGTACAGATAGATATCCTTGAACTGCTCGTAGGGGAAGTCCGTAGGCACATTGGCCGTCTTTGAGATGGACGAATCAATCCAGATTTGAGCCGCAGCTTGAATATCAACGTGCTGATTGGGCGTAATGTCATCAGCGGTCACGAAATAGTCCGGCAGCTGCTGATTGGGGTCTTCTGAGTAGGGCATGGCATCTTGGTTGACCAAGGCGCGATAGGCCAATAACTCAAACGAGTAGACGTCGACTTTTTCTTTCGTTTTCTTGCCTTCGCGAATCACATTGCGCGAATAATGATGGGCAAAGCTGGGCTCAATGCCGTTGCTGGCATTGTTGGCTAATGACAGTGAAATCGTGCCCGTCGGTGCAATGGAAGAATGATGTGTGAAACGAGAGCCATGCTTGACCATGCGGTTGATCAGTTCAGGATCAATCTCGTTGATTTGCTGCATATAGCGGCTGTACTTTGCATGCAGCACTTTACCGGGCAGCTTATCACCGACCTCGTAGCCATCCGCTTTGAGTTCCGGGCGCTGACGGAGCATTTCACCCGTGAGTTTGAATTTTTCTTCCATGATAGGAGCCGGGCCCTTTTCTTTGGCCAGGTCAACGCCGGTTTTCCATCCGGTAAGGGCCATTTCACGCGTGACCTCTGTGGTAAAGGCTAAGGACTCCGGTGAGCCATACTTCATGCGCAGCATGGTGATGGTTGAGCCCAGGCCGAGGTAACCCATGCCATGTCGACGTTTGCGCACGATTTCATCTTGTTGCTTGCCCAGAGGTAAGCCGTTGATCTCGACCACGTTATCAAGCATGCGGGTGAAGATGGCGACGGTTTCGCGGTACTTTTCCCAGTTAAAGTGTGCCTTGTCGGTGAACGGTTGTTCGACAAAACGGGTCAGGTTGATCGAGCCCAATAAGCACGCGCCATAAGGCGGTAAGGGTTGTTCGCCACAAGGGTTGGTTGCCCGAATGTTCTCGCAGTACCAGTTGTTATTCATTTCGTTGACTTTATCGATCAAGATAAAGCCGGGTTCGGCATAGTCGTAAGTGGATGTCATGATCGCATCCCACAGACGTCGCGCGGGCAGGGTGCGAAATACCTGGCAAGCGACCAGACCATCATCGTTGACGACCAGATTGTCGTGTGTCGGCCAGTCGCGCCAGATGATATTGTCAGGATCATCCAAGCTGATATCTTGTTCTTCCAGCTCTTTGGCGCGGATTGGAAAGGCCAGTTGCCACGGCTCATCGGCCTTCACCGCGCGGATAAAATCTTCGGTAATCAGCAGCGACAGATTGAATTGTCGCAGGCGCCCATCTTCACGCTTGGCGCGAATGAACTCAAGCACGTCGGGGTGACGCACATCAAAGGTGCCCATTTGTGCGCCACGGCGGCCACCGGCAGAAGAGACGGTGAAGCACATCTTGTCGTAAATATCCATGAACGACAGCGGGCCGGAGGTGTAGGCGCCCGCTCCTGACACATAGGCGCCACGTGGACGCAATGTGGAGAAATCGTAGCCAATCCCACAGCCGGCCTTGAGCGTGAGCCCGGCTTCATGGACTTTGTCCAGGATGTCATCCATGGAATCCTGAATCGTGCCGGATACGGTGCAGTTGATCGTGGAGGTGGCGGGTTTGTGCGCTAGTGCACCTGCATTCGAGGTGATTCGGCCCGCTGGAATAGCGCCTTGTTGTAATGCCCAGAGAAACTTTTCGTACCACAGGGAGCGTTTGTCTTCGCTGTCTTCCACATCTGCCAGAGCACGGGCAACGCGTTGATAGGTGGCGTCAATGTCCGTATCAACGGCTTCACCTTCCTTAGTCTTCAGGCGGTATTTCTTATCCCAAATGTCTAGCGACGCTTCCTGGAAAGGGATTTCCGTGACGGCTTGCAGAGGGGATTTGTCAACGGCGCAGAGTTTCACTTTGCTCATTATACGAGTTGTCTCCAGTCAGCTCTCACGCGGGCTCAAGGCATGAGAATGGGCAAAATTATTCGGGGTCAGAAAAGGGCTACGACACGCCGAACAGACGGCTCTGGCTGGCTGTAGCAGATCTGACAAAATGGGTTAATTCAATAGCGGGTGGCTTGCGCGTACGGCATGCCAAAAACGCTATATACAGTAGTCTAAATTTTGGTTATCTACCACATGTGGTGGCAATGTTATTTGAGATTTTACAGTGTGTGCGACGGCAGCTGCTCGACGTTCCTGCTGAGAGAAAGAATCTCCAACCGCTGACGCGATATTATGAACCGATCGGGGCGCGGGTCAAGTCCGAAACACCATAAAGTGTGCTTTAGTATAGGTGCACCTACTATATGCTGTGTATAAGCCTCTTGAAGACTTGTGGTTCTATTGTGGATAAGTTGGGGACAACGTTATGGCAGGGCATCCAGTGCAGTGAGCAGGTCGTCGTGATGGGTTTTGGTTTTGAACGTGTCCATGATCGCGGCAAGCCGTCCGTCTTGACCAATGATATAGGTGGTGCGGATCAACCCCATGAATTCTTTACCCATGAATTTTTTCAGTCCCCAGCAGCCGTACTTGTCGGCGACCGCATGGTCCTCGTCGGACAAGAGCGGGAAGTTCAAGCCATGCTTTTCAATAAACTTGGGTAAGCGTTTAACCGGATCAGGGCTGATGCCGAATACTTGAACGCCGCGATTCTCCAGCTCCGCTTTGATATCGCGAATACCGCAAGCCTGGGTGGTGCAGCCTGGGGTGAGCGCCTTAGGGTAGAAGAAGAGCACAACCGGGTTCTTCCCCTTGAAATCCTTAAGATTGACGAGGTTGCCATCTTGATCCGGCAGGCTGAACACGGGTGCTAGGTTACCAATTTTAGGGTGAGGCATGGCAGCTCCAAGGCGAGGAGGAGTGAAGAATCCAGGCCGCTGTCAGTCGCGGCGCAAACGACTGTAGCATAGCCCAAGGCGGGTCGCTATGACAGGCCTGCGCCATTGCAGATTTCCAGTCTGAACAAAGGGTGACAGCAAGGCCACACAGGTCGGCGTCCCTTGTGTTGGGCTGGGGCGGCAAGTAACATTAGGCCGCAAATTCAGCAGGGTATTATTATGTTTCAAGGCAGTCTTGTCGCGCTCGTCAC
>DOIU01000173.1 GCA_003511825.1 Gammaproteobacteria bacterium
CCGGCAGTTTAAGAGCGATGGTGAGACGCTGCGTATGGGTGCCGTGGTGTGGGTGAAGAAAGCCAGCCAAACCCTCATTGTCATCGGTAAGGGGGGCGCACAACTGAAAATGGTCGGTAGTCGCGCGCGCCAATCCATGGAGCAGCTCTTTGGGCAACGCGTTTATCTGCGTTTGTGGGCGAAGGTCAAGGAGGGCTGGGCGGACGATGTGCGTGCAATCCAAAGCCTTGGCTACGACAGCGAATAACCTCGAGCTGCACGACCTCAGGGTCATCTGTTGGGAGTGGCCATGACGGCTGGCTCTGACGTCCAGCGTATTCGCTTGCAGCCCGCCTACGTCTTGCACAGCCGAGACTACCGTGACACCAGTGCCTTCCTCGATGTATTGACCCCCGCTTTTGGCCGCGTGAGTTTACTCGCAAAGGGTGTCAAGCAGTCGCGCTTCAGCGCTAGGCGCGCGGTGCTCCAGCCTTTCCGCTCCTTGTTAGTGTCTTGGCAGGGGCGTGGTGATCTCTATACGCTAACGCAGGTTGAGGAGCAGGGTAAACCTCTGATTCTCAATGGTGTTTGGTTAATTTGCGGCTATTACATCAGCGAGTTGACGCAGCGGCTGGCGACGCGTGGTGACGCCAGTGCTGAGCTTTTTGCGCTCTATGATGCTACGGTACGCGAGTTGGCGCGAGAGGCGTCACCTGAGCCTTTGCTGCGGATGTTTGAGGTGCGTTTGCTGCACGCACTGGGTTACGCGCCTGATTTTTCGTGTTGCGTAAATGGCCATGAGCCGGTTGATCCAGAGATGCAGTATCGCTTTACACCGGAATTTGGCGCCGTGCCGGCAAGCCTTGCCAAGGGGATGGGCCTACCGGTGTCGGGACGTACTCTGATCGCGCTGGAGCGACAGGATTTTTCAGCGTCCTCGGTCTGTACTGAAGCCAAGCAACTGCTGCGTGGTATTCTGCGCCATTATCTGGGCGATCAGCCGTTGCGTAGCCGGGAGCTATTCAAAGCCTATGCAAAAAAATGATAAGCCGTATCAGCGTGTTGAATTGAAGTGCTGCAGGGCGCGTAGCCAAACTGTCTTCAAGGTGAGTTACGGGTTCATCCGTGCAATTCTGGTCTGTATGCTCGCTGGTTCGTGGCTGACAGTCGTCCATGCGGCTGAGGGTGACGTACCTGCCACCTTGGTATATTTTGAAGAATCCGAGCCAGGCGTCGGCAGTTACCAAGTGCGGTACGTGCTTAACCAAACGCATTTGCGCATTGACGATGGTGAGCAGTCTGACGGGTTTGTCTTGTTTGAGCGGGAGACTGGCACGATCTACAGCGTGTCTCACCGAAATCGCTCCGTATTGGAAGTACCACCAGACAAGGACGCCGTGCCTGCTGATATTCTCGCGCGCGAAAAGCAGCTCTCCGTGCGCGAGTTGGTCGACAAAGGTGAGCCTCCACCGGCTATCGGGGGTAAACCGGTATCGTTGTTTTCGTTGGGAACGGCCTCAGAAACTTGCGTGAGTTACAGTGTTGCTGTCGGGCTGCTGCCGGACGCCGTGGGCATGCTCAAGGCCTACCGCCAAGCGCTGGCGCACAACAGCCGCCGCAAGCTCATCAATCAGCCACCCGAGTACTTAACCGACTGCATGATCATCAACGATGTGTTTGCAGCGAAGCGGTATTTGGGGCACGGATTTCCGGTCATGGTGCGTAAACACGATGGCGCCACTCGCATTCTTGCCGGCTACGAAATCTCGCGCGACGTCAATGCCGCTTTGTTCCAACTGCCACCGACCTATCGCGTTATCGGGGTTGGATTACGTTGACGGGTGCCAGGCTGGGCGTTGATCCGTCGGGCTTAGGACTTCTGAAATGGCAACATCAGCACACCGGGCAGCCACTGTACGTGTTTGGGGTCGCGCAGGCCGCGTTGGCCAATAAGCATCTCTTCGTGGCTTTCTTCAGGCTGCGCTCGGTAAGTGCCAAAGAGCCTGTCCCACCAGGGTAAGTTGAAGCCGAAGTTGGTGTTAAAACAGCTTGCCCGCACGGAATGATGGACGCGGTGCATATCCGGGGTGACGATGATCCACCGCAAGGCGCGATCCAGGCGCGCGGGTAGGGACACATTAGCGTGGTTAAACATCGCACTTGCATTCAGCAACACTTCAAACAAGACCACGGCCACCGCCGGCGCACCCAGTAATACAATCACCGCGAACTTGATCAGCATCGATAAGATGATCTCCAGCGTATGAAAGCGCGCGCCCGTTGTGACGTCAAAATCCACATCCGCATGATGCACCTGGTGCAGTCGCCACAGCCAGGGGACGCGATGAAACACCACGTGCTGAGTGTAAATCGCGAAGTCCAGAGCAATCATCGCGACTACAACGGCGACCAGCTCGGGTAACGGCAACGCATTCAGCAGTCCCCATCCGTGGATCTCGGCAAACAGCGCCACCCCGGCTGCGGCTGTGGGGAATAGGATTCTGAGCACCAGGCTGTTGAGCACAACCAGCGCGATGTTGTTCAGCCAGCGTGCGTGCTTCGGCGCTTGCAGCCGGCGTTTCGGCAGTCGCTGCTCCCACAGCGCCATGACTACAAAAACACCTATAAACAGCCCAAGCCGCAGGGGGATTTCGTGTTGCAGTGTCCAATCGGTCCAGTTCATGGTGACGACAGCCCTGGGGCTGCGAATGCGGAGACATCAGTATGTCGGTGACCCTTACCCTAGCAAGATTCGCCGATGGGGGCAGTATCCCATCTGATGTGTTTGGTGGCGCCGGTGTGACAGGGGGTGAAGACGGTTAGTCGAGGTCTGCGAAGTCCTGAGGCCACTGCAGCAGAGACAATTGGCCGTTTTCCAACACGGCGATACGTGCACCTTCGTCACGCCAATCACCCAGAACCGTGCGCCGTGCTTGGTGGTCATTGATCTGGAATTCATGGGTATCAGGCCGGTGGGTATGGCCATGGATCATGTCGTAAACACCGTACTGCTCCATCACCGCGATCACCGAGTCAGCATTCACATCCATAATTTCAGCAGACTTGGCATGGGTTTCTTGGCGGCTTTTTTCGCGCAATTGTGCGGCAGCGGCGATACGCTCGGCGATGGGTTTGCTGAGGAAGTCAGCTTGCCAATGCGGATCACGCAGCATCCGACGCAACTGCTGGTAAGGGACGTCATCAGTACACAGTGTGTCACCGTGCAGCAGTAACAAGCGATGGTCTTCGTCCTCAAAGACGATCTCGTCGTCCTGAATCAGCTCGGCGCCTATGCGCGCGGCAAAGGCCTGGCCGAAGAGGAAATCCCGGTTACCCGGCATCATGCGAATGCTGACGCCTTGGTCGGATAGTGCGCGCAAGGCATTAAACACGCTCGCCTGCGATCCATCATCGGCATCGTCACCCAGCCAGTATTCGACCAGGTCGCCGAGTATAAAGAGGTTCTCAAAGCGGGGGGCCAATTGTTGCAAAAGCCGATGCGCCGACGCGGTGAGCGCGGGCGCATCGGCTTTCAGATGCAAGTCGGCAATAAAGAGGCTGCTCAAGGCGTCAGTCGATGATTTCGGCTTTTTCGATGATGACGTCTTCTTGCGGCACGTCTTGATGTCCACCTTGGTTACCCGTGGCAACGGCAGCGATCGCATTGACCGTGTCCATGCCGTCTACGGTTTTGCCAAAAACGCAGTATCCCCAGCCTTGCATTGACTCATCGCGAAAATTGAGGAAGTCGTTATTCGCGATGTTGATGAAGAACTGTGAAGACGCAGAGTGAGGATCGGGTGTGCGTGCCATGGCGATGGTACCGATCTCATTCTTGAGGCCGTTGTTGGCTTCATTTTGGATTTCGTCACGCGTCGGTTTTTGATCCAAACCAGGTGCGAAACCGCCGCCTTGAATCATAAACCCCGGGATAACCCGATGGAACAGCGTACCGTCGTAGTGCCCGTCTCTGACGTATTGCGCGAAATTTTCGCAGGTAATGGGGGCGGCCTCGGCGTCAAGCGCTAAGGTGATTTCGCCATGATTAGTGCTGAGTCGGACTTTCATGCGTATAGCAACTCCGGTAAGAGATTATTGCCCGGCACGCGCCTCTGCGACCGGGGGCTTTTCAGACGCGGGCTCAACGAGTTCAGCCCGATTGATGGTGATAGTATCAACAGGTACGTCGCGCGCAAAGGGGCCGCCACTGCTGGTGCGGGTTTGGCCAATTTGATCGACAATATCATGCCCCTCAACCACGCGCGCAAAGACCGCGTAACCCCAGCCTCGCATATTCATGCCGGTGTGATTGAGAAAGTCGTTGTCGGTGGTGTTGATAAAAAACTGGGAGGTCGCGCTGTGAGGGTCAGAGGTGCGGGCCATGGCAACCGTGTATTTCTGGTTTTTAATGCCGTTGTTGGCCTCATTGGGAATCGCCGTGCGTGTCGACTTCTTGCGAAAGTCTGCCGTGTAGCCGCCGCCTTGGATCATAAAGCCATCAATAACGCGGTGGAAAATCGTGCCGGTGTAAAATCCGTCTTTCACGTATTGCCGGAAGTTATTGACCGACTCGGGGGCACGGTCTTCAAACAGTTCGATGACAATGTCGCCCACGTTTGTCCCAATCACGACGCGATCAGATTGAGCATGGACAACCGCGAAGGGCAGAAACCCCAGGACAAACAACATGAGCGCGTGCAAAAACGTTCTGTATCGCATAGATATTTCCAGACCACTAGCAGGTAGATTCGACAAATTTTAGACAGTTTACCGAGACCGAGAAAGCGTATAACCATTGCGTAATGCGTCGGGTGAGTCAGTGGCTTTGCAAGAGGCACTTGGGTGGGCGACGGGCATTCAGGTACACTGTACGGTTTGGTTTGCCATGACATTCGGGTAAGGCGGGTTAAGGCGTATGCTGACTATTTACAACACCCTGAGTCGGGCCAAAGAGGCCTTTGTTCCGATTCAAGCGCCGCAGGTGCGCATGTACGTCTGCGGTATCACGGTGTATGA
>DOIU01000245.1 GCA_003511825.1 Gammaproteobacteria bacterium
TAGACATTCAACCCTGGACTCTGCATGGATTACTTTATTGAGCTGTTTTTCAGCGGTCTGACGCGCGGCTCAATCTATGCCCTGATCGCGCTCGGTTACACCATGGTGTATGGCATTATCGGGCTGATTAATTTTGCGCACGGCGAGATCTATATGATCGGTGCGTTCACCTCGTTTATCGTTGCTTCGGTGCTCTCCATTCTCGGTTTTCCGCTGCTGTCCATCGTCGTGTTGGCTGGGTTGGCGGCGGCCGTTTGGTCCAGCGCCTACGGCTACACCATTGAGAAAATCGCCTATAAACCGCTGCGCCATGCACCGCGTTTGTCACCGTTGATTTCCGCCATCGGCATGTCGATTTTTCTGCAAAACTATGTGTTGTTGGCGCAGACATCCAACTTTCTGCCGTATCCGGAGTTGATTCCGGACTTCGCGTTTCTCGAGCCTGTCGCGCACATCATCGGCACCACGGATCTCATCATTTTGCTCACCACGGCAGCGGCGATGATCGGGTTGCTGATACTGATCAAGTTCACCCGCACGGGCAAGGCCATGCGGGCCACGGCGCAGGATAAGACCATGGCCCGGCTGGTCGGTATCAATGTGGATCGGGTCATCTCCAACACCTTTATTGTCGGTTCGGCGCTGGCGGCCATCGGTGGCATGTTGATCGCCTCGCACGTTGGCCAGATCAACTTCTTTATCGGTTTTATCGCGGGCATCAAGGCGTTTACCGCGGCGGTACTCGGCGGGATCGGGTCGATTCCGGGCGCGGTGCTGGGGGGCTTTATCCTCGGTTTAACCGAGAGTTTTGCCACCGGCTATGTCTCCAGCGACTACGAGGACGTGTTTGCGTTTTCGTTGTTGGTGTTGATCCTTCTCTTCAAACCCGCAGGTCTGCTCGGCAAGGCCAGCATTGAGAAAGTGTAGGCGCGTATGATGAACAGGGCAGAGATTAAGCGTTCACTGGGCGTGTCATTGTGGTTTGTCTTTTTGACGTTCCCGTTAATGGTTGTCCGGGTTGACTCCATCAACGAGACCATCGAATGGCGCTGGATGAATATGCTGTGGGTGGGCCTCGGCAGCTTTGTCTTGTCGCTGGTGTCACGCTGGTATTTCCGTCATCGTGAAACCCGCGCGAGCAATCCGCTCGAACCCTCAGGCGTCAGTCTCCAGATTCGCAGCTGGTTCACCGACCCGAAGCATCGCTGGCCTTTGCTGGCGCTGCTAGCGCTTATCGCCGTTGCATTTCCGTTTACCTTCAGCGCTTACCAAACCAATATCATGACCACGGCCTTAATGTACGTGGTGTTGGGCCTGGGCTTGAATATTGTGGTGGGATTGGCCGGGCTCCTGGATCTCGGCTACGTGGCGTTCTACTTGGTCGGCGCCTATAGCTACGGCTTGCTCAACACCCATTTTGACCTCGGTTTCTGGACTGTGCTGCCGATCGGGGCCTTACTTGCGGCGATTTTTGGCGTGTTATTGGGTTTTCCGGTGTTGCGCTTGCGTGGGGATTACCTCGCGATTGTGACGCTGGCATTCGGTGAGATCATTCGTCTGGTGATGGAGAACTGGAACGATTTTTCGCGGGGACCGAGTGGTATTTCCAACATCGACCGCCCTGGCTTTTTTGGCATTGACCTAACGCTCAATCAATCCATCACGTATCTGTATTTCCTGATGCTGGTGATGGTCGTCGTGACGATATTTGTGGTCAATCGGCTGCAGGATTCACGCATTGGTCGTGCGTGGCTGGCGCTGCGTGAGGACGATATCGCCTGTCAGGCCATGGGTATTGATAAAACCAAAACCAAGCTCACCGCGTTCGCTCTGGGCGCCACGTGGGCGGGTATGGTCGGCGTTATCTTCGCCGCCAAGACAACCTTTATCAATCCGGCCAGTTTTACGTTTCTTGAGTCCGCTATTATCTTGGCCATTGTGGTGCTCGGCGGCATGGGCTCAATTCTGGGCGTGATTATTGGCGCGTTTGTGTTGATTTTGTTGCCTGAATACCTGCGCGCCTTGTCTGACTATCGCATGTTGGCCTTCGGCGCCATCATGGTGACCATGATGGTCTTCCGCCCGCAAGGCATTATCGCCAATGTGCGACGGCGCTATGAATTCAAAGGGAAGGTGAGCTGATGCCGCAGTCTGCGCAAGCCATCCTGGAAGTGAAGGACCTGTCGATGGCGTTTGGTGGCATTCAGGCGCTCGACAATCTCGACCTTGACGTTCACGGCGGTGAAATCGTCGCTTTGATCGGACCGAATGGCGCGGGCAAAACCACCTTTTTTAACTGCGTGACGGGGCTGTATAAACCCACGGGGGGTGATGTGCTGCTGACCCCGCCGGGGCGTAAGACGTCGCGCCTGAACGGGCTCAAACCCAACGTCATCGCTAAAAAGGGGATGGCGCGGACCTTCCAGAACATTCGCCTGTTTCAAAACATGACCGTGCTCGAGAACGTGATGATCGGGCGGCACTGCCGCACGCGTGCGTTTGTGTTTGGCGCGATCTTCAGACCGCCGCAAACTCGGCGCGAAGAACAGGACATTGTCGATCGCAGCTACGCCATTCTTGAAAAGGTCGGCTTGGCCCATGTGGTGAACGACTTTTCCAAGAATCTGTCCTACGGCCAACAACGTCGCTTGGAGATTGCCCGCGCCCTGGCGACGGAGCCCTCGTTGCTGCTGTTGGATGAGCCCGCAGCGGGGATGAATCCGCAGGAAACACACGAACTGGAGCAGTTGATCCAACGCATTCGTGACGAAGGGCATGCGGTGTTGTTGATTGAGCACGATATGAAGTTGGTGATGAGTCTGTCGGACCGCGTGTATGTGATGGATTATGGCAAGCGTATCGCTGCGGGCTCGCCGGAGGAGGTCAGCGCCGATCCGGCCGTGATTAAGGCGTATCTCGGGGAGTCAGACGATGCTTGAGCTACGCAATGTGAACGCCTACTACGGCAATATCCACGCGCTGCGTGATGTCAGCCTGACCATCGATAGCGGCGAAGTCATTACCCTGATCGGCGCCAATGGCGCGGGTAAAAGCACGACGCTGATGGCGATCTGCGGCATCATGCCCGTGCGCTCGGGTGAAATCCTGTTCCGTGGCGAGCCCATCCAAGCGCTGCGCCCCGAGAACATCGTCTCCCTGGGGATCTGCCAAGTGCCTGAAGGGAGGCATATTTTCTCGGAGCTGAGTGTGCGTGAAAACCTCGACATGGGGGCTTTCTTGCGTCGCGATACGGCCAATATCAAACGTGATATTGACCATGTTTATTCGCTGTTCCCGATACTGGAGCAACGCCACAACCAGCCTGGCGGCAATCTCAGTGGGGGAGAGCAACAAATGCTGGCGATTTCCCGCGCCTTAATGGCACGTCCGCAACTGCTGTTGTTGGATGAACCTTCCATGGGGCTGGCACCGTTGGTGATCAAGCAAATCTTCAGCATCATCCAGCGCATTAATCAAGAGAGCGACACCACGGTCTTTTTGGTCGAACAAAACGCCAACCAGGCTTTGCGTATCGCCAATCGTGGCTACGTGATTGAGAATGGCGGGATTGTGCTCTCAGACGATGGCGACAAGCTGTTGGATAACCCGGACGTGCAAAAAGCGTATCTGGGGATTTAGACTCGACGTCAACCCACCACGATATGCGGTAAGTTAATATTGCCTGGTGGTTGTCTCATCCTTGAGAGGCCACCAGGCTGTGATCACAGCGTCAGCGATAGCGCGTTTTTAGAAAGGCACAATCGCGATGACTTGCACATAGGTGTTAGTGTCGTCATTGCCCTGGGTGCTGGTCGCTGCATCGGGTGTATAGAGCCCGACCAAGGGGCTGATGATCAAGTGGTCGTGGGCGACCCATTCGGCCCAGAGGTTGATCTCAGTACCGTCGTTATCACCCGATTCTTCCACGGTATCAACAAAGCCAAAGTAGGACGCGCCCAGGGTGAGCGTCTCTCGCGGAGAAGCCGTCACTCCGACATGATGGATCACTGAGTCCGTACCAAACGGTCCCGCATAGTTGGCTGCCACTTCGCCTTGATACCAAGTGCCATAGCCGCGCGAGAAGCCAAAGAACAAGGGGTCGTAGCCGGTGTCATACTGGGTATACCGCACGTTCACGGACGGAGACCAGGGGGCGTTGGCGAAGGTCCAGCCAGCTTCGGCATACCAGGCGTTGG
>DOIU01000294.1 GCA_003511825.1 Gammaproteobacteria bacterium
TTGGAGCCGCATGAACTGATCCCACACAAGGGCGGCTGTCTGTTGATGAACTGTCTGCTAGGCAGCACATAGTGGTATTCCAGATTTCCCCAGCATACTCGCATTGAACACCAGTGAGGTCACACTCACGAGTCCGATGGCGCCTCATCAGCTTGAAGCGTTAGCGGCCGAGGCCTGTTACCACAAGGTTGCGGTCATTGGTGACAAGGTCGAGGGGTTCCTTTTGGTGTTGCCCAGCACAGCGAGCTATGAGAATGATAATTTCCGTCTGATGATGCAATCCGCTAGCGCGCGCTCTTCCCGAGTTCATTGAGATCACTTGATCAGCGTGGATGCTGAAGAGTCGGGCCGTCTTCCTCGTTTTACAACCTCATGACTGCCAGTCATGACGGTCTTTTTAGGGATTATGATAAAGCTATGATAAAGAAAATACTGGTGATTCTTGGCCACCCAGATAGCGAGAGTTTCTGCGGCGCCTTAATGCAAGCGTATATAGACGGCGCATCCAAAACCGGCGTTGAGATTCGGGCGCTTAAACTCGGTGAACTGAGCTTTGACCCGGTGCTTTGGCACGGGTATCAGAAAATCCAGGCGCTGGAGCCTGATCTCGTCAAGGCCAGGGAGCTGATTGAATGTGCTGATCATCTGGTGTTTGTCTATCCGAACTGGTGGGGATCCATGCCTGCGCTCATGAAAGGCTTTTTTGATCGGGTGTTCCTGCCAGGCTTTGCCTTTACGTATGACGACGGTGTTGCGCTTCCTCGGAAGCTACTCAAAGGGCGTACCGCGCACCTGATGGTCGCTATGGACACACCTGGGTGGTACTACCGTTGGGTGTTCCGCAAGCCTGGGCACACGCAAATGAAACGCACCATTCTTGAGTTCTGCGGTATCAAGGTGGCTAAGATCACTGAGTTTGCGCCGATCAAAGAGTCGAGTCAGAAAAAGCGTGCAAAATGGCTTGCATTGGCAGTGAAACTGGGTAGAGCGGTTTGAACATCAACGCAGCGTAAGCCACCTTCTGAATTTACCGTCTACGCCCTCCAACCTCTGCACGACGCTGATACCCAGGTTCGTTGTCGACACGGTGAATGCTATTCTGTCCCCTAAATGTCAATGCACGCCGGCAAAGCGACGCGGTAAAATCAGCCGATTGATAACAGGGAGTGGCCAATGAGCAGGTTCCACGAATACCCCCATTACGATGCCTTGGGGCTTGCCGAATTAGTGAGAAGTGGCGATATCTCGCCCAAGGAGCTGCTCGCTGAAGCTAGGGCAAGGCTTGAAGCCGTCGATGCTCGGTTCAATGCGGTTGTGCATCTGTCGGATACATTGCCAAACGCACTCATCGGGGGGTTAGACAAAACATCGGTGTTTTGTGGTGTCCCTTTTCTTGTTAAAGATCTGATGCTGCCGTTCAAGGGGATGCCTCTGTCCAATGGGACTCAGGCGATGAAGGAGTATTACCCCGAGCAAAACAGCAAGATGGCTGATCGTCTCACTGCCAGTGGTCTCATCACCTTCGGGAAAACCACCACATCAGAACTGGGTGCCTCTTCGTTAACGAAAACGGTCGCTTTTGGAGAAACGCTCAACCCCTGGGATGTCTCCAAAAACGCAGGCGGCTCCAGCGGGGGGAGCTCAGTGGTTTTGGCTACACGTGTTGTGCCAATGGCCTATGCCAGTGATGGGGGAGGCTCTATTCGACTCCCGGCGTCGTATTGCGGGATTTTTGGTTTCAAGCCGTCACGAGGAATCAACCAGTACGAAGATATGTCAAAAGCCTGGGGAGGGGCCGTGGTCAGTCATGCTGCGACTCGTTCTGTTCGTGACAGCGCTGCCTATCTTGATCTCGTTAGCGGGAATATTGGCGAAAAATACTCAGCGACAGATCCACATCCGAGTAGCTATTTACACGCTGCAACGAGGGAAGACCGGCAGCTCAGAATCGGTGTGATCACGGATGCGCCCACCCAAACCGACGTACACCCGCATTGTCGCGACGCGGCGCTTCATGCGGCTAACATCTGCGAAGACTTCGGGCACCAGGTTGAACCAACAGCATGGAATTTTGAGGGTCGTGCATTGATGCGAGCGTTTTTAAGAATCGTTATGCACTACACGCATCGTGATGTCCAAGCCATCGCCACGTTACTGGATGTCCGCAAGGCAGATCTCGCGATTGAGTTGAATACGACATTCATGTCAGCCGCAGGGAGCGGCATCAGTCATGAGGAGGTCACACAGTCCTTAGCTGTGTGGGAAAAAGCCTCCAGCCAACTGTCTGAACTGCACCAGCAGTTTGACGTGATTCTCACGCCGACTGTTGCAACGCCGCCCCTACACAGCGATGCCCTGGACCCCAGTGCGTTTGAAAAACTGCTGATGAAGGTCTTGCTGGTTACCGGGCTTGCGAAGCGATCCGTCAACGACAAGTCGCTGGAAATGCTCATTGATAAATCGCTCTATCAAACGCCCTTCACCCCGATAGCGAACATGACCGGTCAACCCGCGATGTCGGTACCCCTGTATTGGGATGAGCACGGCTTGCCCCACGGCGCGCACTTTATGGCCAAAGCAGGCGATGACGGCACTTTGCTGATGTTGGCGCATCAGCTTGAGCGTGAAAAGCCCTGGGCCGATCGGCTACCGATTGACATCGGTGGTTGACCATCGCATCTTGCCGTTCAACCCACCGTGCTAAAATTGAGCTCGGTTTTCTTCCTTACAGTATGTTTTGATATGTCCAAGTTACCCCGAGTCATGAAAGGTGTCGTCCTGACGGGTCATGGCGGCACCGATAAGCTCCAATACCACACCGATTTACCAGTCCCTTCCCCTCGTCGTCAGGACGTGTTGATCCGTGTCAGGGCGGCCGGCGTGAATAATACCGACATTAATACCCGAACTGCTTGGTATTCCAAATCCGAAGGATCACACGAAGATGCGAGTTGGGGTGGTCAAGCCTTGAGTTTTCCGCGTATCCAGGGTGCGGATGTGTGTGGAGAAATCATTGCGGTGGGTGAGAATATCAACCCTGACAGGATTGGCGAGCGGGTGTTGATTGAGCCGTGTATCCGGGAGGTGAATGGCCAACCGCTGGAGCAGCCCTGGCACTTCGGTTCTGAATGCGATGGAGGATTTGCAGAGTATACCGTCGTCTCCGCCATGCACGCGCACGCGATCAATAGTCAACTGAGTGATGTTGAGCTGGCGTCGTTTCCGTGTTCTTACTCCACGGCAGAAAACCTCCTCACCAGAGCGAATGTCAAAGCCACGGATCGTGTCTTAGTCACCGGCGCATCGGGTGGTGTTGGTTCGGCCGCTGTTCAGCTGGCCAAGGCCAGAGGGGCAGAGGTTATTGCAATTACCAGCCCCGCCAAGTCACAAGAGATGATCGCGCTCGGTGCTTCTCAGGTTATACACCGCAATGCGAGTGCCACAGAAGCGCTGGGTGAGAATGCTGTTGATGTTGTTGTGGATATGGTGGGCGGTGACAATTGGCCCGCGCTGTTGCAAGTGCTTAAACCCCAGGGGCGGTATGCGGTGGCCGGCGCTATCGCGGGGCCAAACGTCACGCTGGATATCAGAACCCTGTATTTAAAAGATTTGAGCTTTTTTGGGTGCACGGTCTTAGAGCCCGATGTGTTCTCGCGTTTGATTCAACGCATAGAACGCGGCGACATTCAGCCGCTGGTGGCTGAGACGTTCGAACTGGCGGATATTGTTGAAGCGCAAGAGATGTTTTTACAAAAGCAGCATATCGGCAAAATTGTACTGTCTGTCGCTGACGGCAGCACGTCGCGCTAACGCATCAAGTTCTGTGATCAGAGAA
>DOIU01000427.1 GCA_003511825.1 Gammaproteobacteria bacterium
GGACTGTGGCCGGGTTCAAGCTCGCGAAAAAGGACTGGCTGTCGTCACGCATGGCGTGACTCTCAAAAGACTCATCCAACGGCGTGCCGCTCTGCGACACGGTGGGTGGCAAGGTTTTGTTCGGGTCTTCACGGCTAAACTGCGGCGCTAAGCCCCTGCCCCACTGCGTGAGCAAGTCTGCCACAGGCACATCCATTACTGGGCGGTTCTGCGTGAAGTTAAAGGTTAAACGCTTGCCCGCCACAAACAGCCGCGTCAAATTGCGGTGACTCGGATCTTGTTGCAAAAACAAGCGGTAGGCAAAGTGAAACTGCCCGGTCATCGACGGGCAACGCCACTCCATGCGGTATTGCGCGCTCTCTAGGCTGGTCAGTATCCGTGCGTTCTGGCGCGCGGGCTCACACGTTTGCCCATCCACCGTGATTCGAAAGCCACGCGTGATTGCCCCGTAGTACGCCTCGGGGTCAATGTCGGACAAGGCCGTCGGCGTGTCGGTCGCCAATTCGAGCAGGTTGTCCAGCGGTGTGGTATACAACACAAGCACACCTGGCTCCGCGATCTGGATAGACGTATCTGTAAAGCCACTGACATGGGAATGCGTCACCGGTGGGAACAGCGCCAACGCGAACAACAGCGCAGCCAGTCGCAGCAAGAGGGAACTTTTCATAGGGATACACGCCTGCATTTAGCAGCTCTCATAGCGTTCTCGTAGCTAGTGCCAGTGGCCACCGCCGAAGACAGACTCACAAGCATTTTACTGCGACCCGTTATTGTGGAATATGCCATGACACCAAGGAATTGATCGACGTTGATTTCAGAGGGCTGATACCCCATGCGGCGCGCGTACTGATCAACGTGACGCACGAGCAGGACGTTTTCATTCTTGATGCGTGTCCACCGCTGTGTAATTTTACGTGACGGGTACTCGTGCGCAACCGTTGATGGCGTTCGCCACACGCCGAACGCACGCCCACGGGGCTCTCCCCCTGTTGGCGTGATTGTCACGTTGCACACCGCGATCAGAGATGTCGACCCAAGCGCCTCGCTACCAGAAACTTCGGCCAGTCTCCGTGCGGTGATCCACTCGTTGCCCGCAACGGCTGAGCAATCACCACAAACGATGTCTTTATCAACGCCGAGCACGCCGACATTGGTTTTAACGCCTGACATCATGGCCATCATTGTACCGGCAGAGTCAGGATGATGTTCTTGGCGCGAGACTGCCTCTGAACCCTGTCCAGTTTGGGTGTGTACATTCTCATACCCCAGGGAATTGAAACACGGTAAGAAATGAATGCTCATCATTGACAATCATCATGACAGAATCGTGAAATGAGACGATGAGCCATCACATGCTTGCATTAAAGACACTGGCTGTTTTCCCGACAAAAATTTCCATAGCTTGTGCGCCGCAGCTTCGGTTAGTATCGGTGATGAGCATGCTAACAACGAGAGAGGCCAGGTAAGGCTCCGGTTCAACATCCGTCGTTACAAACGTCACTAGGAGGAACGTCGTCCATGTTAGTCAAACGGTATATGAACGCCTCGCCCGTCACCATCCTTGATGATTGCGACTATAAAGCCGCATTCTCCATCATGGATGAGCACGGCATTCACCACCTGCCCGTCATCAACAAACGTCACGAGGTGGTTGGCCTCACCAGCCTGCGAGATTTGCAGATCGCGGCGCGCCGCTACTTGGAATCACCGGTCGAGATACGCGAAGTCATGCACAAGGCAACGCCCGTTGCTTACGCAGAAGACTCGCTGGCCAATGCTGCCCGACTGATGCGGGAGAACCACTGCGACTGCCTGCCCGTGATGGACAATAACAACCATGTTGTGGGCATGCTGACTGAAACCGATATGTTGCAGGCTTTGTCAGATTTATTGGCGGATAAGTCTTAGCCGGTCACTGATGCACCGGCCAAGACCGTCACACACGAATCGCGGAGCACGATTCGTGTGCTGGACGTCAATAGCTGAAACGCACATCCACGCCATAAGCGCGCGCTTCACCCGCTTGCGCGTATTCGCCCGGTGCATAGCCGTTACGCGGATCGTTGCCAAAGCTGCCGAAGCCACGAATCGTGTAGTCTTCATCCAACAGATTGCGTCCCCAGAGCGTGACACGCCAAGCGCGCTGCTCATAGCTGAGACTGGCGTTCAGCAATGAGTAAGCATCGGATCGCATATTGTGACGATCAGAGAAGTAGAAACCGTCGCGCCCTTCGACACCCGCGCGCAGGTGCCAGGACTCGGCAAGTCGCCAGCGCGCACTGAGTGCATACTGCCAATTGGGTGCGTGTGCTTGGTCGCGGTTGCCCAATTCAAGGCCGTCGGGATCACGTTGCGTCGCCGGCGCAAAGTATTCATCAATCGTTGCGTCCAAGAGACCGAGGCTGGCAAAGAGTTGCACCCGATCGGTCGCCAACCATTCCAATTCAGCTTCGAGGCCAATGTTCTTGCCTTCAGCGGCATTATCAATGTAATCCAGCCATTCGGTGCTGCCGTCATCACGCAACTCTTGGAAGGCACCCTGGACTTGTTGGTCTTTACGCCAAGTGTGGAAGGCGGTGACGCGGCTCAGCAAGCGACCACCTGACAGGCTCGCGCGCCAGCCTGCCTCGAGGTTCCAGAGGTACTCGGTGTCAAACTCACGGAAGCGCGCTTCGAGTGTGCCGTCAGAGTTAATACCACCGGCTTTATAACCTCTAGCCAGACTTGCAATAAACCTATGCTCTGGATTGAGGGCGAATGTCAGCCCCAGCTTACCGCCATACAGGGTTTCATCGTTGTCGAGATCAACCGATGCTGAGTCACTGTAGTCCGCTGACCACCGCTCTACCCGCATACCCGTCTGCACAGACACACGGGGCGAGAGCTGCGTGTCCAACTGACCGTACGCAGCGCTGATGACCGTCTCATAGTCACTGGTAAACGGGCCATCGAGGTAGGTGTAGTTTCGCGTGAGGGCTTCCTCGTTGGTGCGGGTGTAAAGTCCGGCGACCCAATCGGTTGTGCCACCCAGTATTTTGCCGTCGGGCTCTGACAGCAATCGCACATCCAGGCTGGCGCGCTGGTGGTCCCGGATATACTCATCGAAAGCCGAGTAACCGTCCTCGTGGAAACCGTCATACACCCAATCGACATCAAAGCTGTAGACGGTTTCGGAGTCTGAGCCGGACAAAGTCGTTTGCAACCGTGTTGCTGATGACAGACGCCAGTCTGCACGCAAACCGACCGCGGTGGTTTCTTGGATATCTTCACCGGGCTCGTCGGCGAGCGTATTGCGGGTGTTATCCAGGGTAAATGCATCGTAGCCGTTATCCGCGTCCAGGCGCAGCACCGTCAGATCAAACGAGAGATCGTCGCTCGCGTCCCAGTGCAGCTTGGCTCGCGCCGTCAACTCATCCACGTCTTGCGTGTCATCACGATCCAGAAAGCGGTTTTCCATATCACCGTCTGAGACGGTTTTATGCAGCGCCACCCGGCCTTGAACGGCATCGGTCAGGGGCCCGCTGAACACCGTGCCCGCTTGCCAGCGCCCTTGCGAACCCACACCCAACACGGAGTAACCTTCAGCCTCCTCTGTGGGCGCCATGCTGTTCACGCTGATCATGCCTGCGAGTGCGCTGGCACCGTAGCGCGTGCCCTGTGGACCGCGCAGGACTTCCACCTGCTCAACATCGAACAAGGTTGCGGCACCGCCCAAACCACTCAGATCAATACCATCTACAATCACACCCACGGACGGGTCGACCGGCTCGCGGAACTGACTGCGCTCACCGATCCCGCGAATCTGGACGAATCGCGCGCGCGATGTACCGCCGGCGAAATTCAGGTTGGGCGCTACGTTCAGAATGGATTCGAGA
>DOIU01000480.1:0-908 GCA_003511825.1 Gammaproteobacteria bacterium
AATTTATAAGATTTTTAATGAGCTCACCATTAGCGGCATCCTGACGTGGCAGGCGCAAACGTTGGCTCTGCACCAGCGCCACCAACTCTCCGACAGCCACATCAAACTGATCATTGATGATGAGATAGTCCGCCGACGCATAGTGCTGCATCTCATTGACCGCTTCCTGCGTGCGGCGGGCAATCACCTCGTCACTGTCTTGCCCGCGCCCGCGCAAGCGTTCCAACAATGCTTCCCGCGATGGCGGCAATATAAAGACGGCCACGGTGTCGGGCATCAGTCGCTTGACCTGTTCAGCCCCCTGCCAATCAATCTCCAGAAGAATGTCGGTGCCGCTTCGCAGCTGGGCTTCGACATTCGCGCGGCGAGTGCCGTAGTAGTTTTCAAACACACTGGCGTGCTCCAAAAACTCCTCTGCCGCAATCATGCGCTCAAAGTCTGGGCGATCTACGAAATGGTAATCCGCGCCATCGCGCTCGCCCGGACGCATTGGACGCGTGGTGTGCGACACTGAGATCTCCAGGTTGTCCACGCGTTGCACCAATTGGCGCACAAGGCTGGTTTTGCCGGCCCCCGAGGGCGCGGAAACCGTGTATAGCTGACCGTTCACGGGCGTTCCTATGGTGTCAAAACAATGTTGTGAGTTTAGCACCCCGCGCCCAAAAGACAGCGCAGCAATCGCGACTCTGCAGGATCATGTACGACTTTGGCGGCGAGACTTTATATAATCCAGGCCATACCACTGACCCAGGAGCCCGCCATGGCACGTACTCCCTCAACGATGCTCGACCTCGGAACACCCGCGCCAGATTTTAGTTTGCCCGATACCGTCTCCGAGCAGACGGTCTCCTTAGCGGATTTCTCCGGGAAACCGCTGCTGGTTGCCTTTATCTGTAACCACTGCCCTT
>DOIU01000480.1:1239-4440 GCA_003511825.1 Gammaproteobacteria bacterium
CACTGCCCTTATGTGGTCCTGATCAAAGACGAGTTCGCTCGTTTTGCACGCGAGTATCAAGCGAAGGGGCTCGATATCGTCGCCATCAGCGCCAATGACGTTGACAACTATCCACAAGATGGACCCGACAACATGCGTGAATTTGCCGAGGCCAATGGCTTTGCATTCCCGTATCTCTATGATGCCTCGCAAACCGTGGCGAAGGCCTATCATGCGGCCTGTACGCCAGATTTTTTTATGTTCGACAGCACCGGCAAGCTTTACTACCGAGGGCAATTCGACAATGCACGCCCCGGCTCTGGTTCATCGGTCACGGGGCAAGACATGCGGTCAGCTGCAGACGCCTTGCTCAATGGCGAAGCACCTCCCGAGCGGCAAATAGCAAGCCTGGGCTGCAATATAAAGTGGAAACCGGGCAATGAACCGACCTACTACGGGCAGTAACAGACTGGGATGAGCGAGCGTCCTGCACTCTCGGTTGTGATGCCGGTTAAAAACGGCGGTCAGTGGCTACATACTGCGGTTGACAGTGTACTCCAGCAGTCTTTCACAGACTTTGAGTTGCTGGTCATTGACGACCACAGCTTTGACGGCTCTGTGGAGCAATTGCCGCAAGACCCGCGTCTCAAGGTATTACGCCATCCTGGCAGTGGCATCGTTGAGAGCCTTAACCACGGCTTAGTGAAAGCAAAAGGTGAATTCATCGCTCGCATGGACGGCGCAGATATTTGCCACCCTGAACGATTTCAGCGGCAAATGGATTTTGCTCACCAGCATCCCCAAGTGGGAATCGTCGGTGGTCTGGTAGAGATCTTCAGTGACGGTAGCACCGTCAGCGATGACAACATCAGCTATCAGGAGTGGCTGAATCGTCTACAAAGCCACGCCGAAATTGCGCGGGAGCTTTTTGTACACGCCCCCTTCCTGCATTCCAGCGTGCTCATGCGCAAGCCTATTTTCCAGAAGGTTGGCTTATACCGCGATCTGAGCTGGCCCGAGGACTACGATCTTTGGTTACGCGCATGGTTGCGCGGTATCGAGTTTGCGAAGGTTCCCGAACTGGTGCTGATGTGGCGTGAGCATCCTGAGCGCATCACCCACACCGACAGACGCTATGCCACTAAAGAGTTCATCAAAGCCAAAGCCTGGGCGTTGTCAGAATCGTTGTTGAAAGATCGCAGCGCCATTATCTGCGGTACGAGTAAAGCCGCCTTGAAACTGTGCGATGTCCTGCGTGCTCTGGGTGTGCGGGTCGCAGGGTTTGCCGATGTCACGCCAGACAGCGCAGATACCCAGCATCACGATCTGCCAACACTCTCGTATGAAGCGATGCTCGCACAACGGGGTGATGCGTTACTGATCGGCGCACTCGGACGACGTGGCGCGAGCGAACAACTCCGCCAAATCTTCGCGGCGAGTAGACTGGTCGAAGGGCACGATTTTATCCTCGCGGGTTAAGCCCAACCCATTCCCTACCACACACTGATCGCGCCAAAACGTGAATATTTCACATTTTTAGGGTGCCTCGCGGCGTTGTGCTTTCGCCTGCGCCACGTATCATGAAGGCACGATTGGGGAATCACTGCCACCGAATGATCATTGCCGGTATCTGGCCAATCGGTGGCCTATACGACAACATGCTGAATAAACTGTTATTTGCGTTTTTGATGGTCGCGTTGGTGCTGGTGTACGGCGACCCGTACGCACCGGAGAACCGCAACAACTTTGACTACCTGCCGCCCGCACCCGACGAGTCGGTGCTGCTGCAGCTTAAGCAAGACAGTGCTGAATTCTTTGAGGATGTCGACGTGCGAGGCTGGCTTGAGCATATTGCGGAGCACGAACTCACGCGCGATGCGCTGGCGTTTGCGGAACGACTGAAAACCGCCGTGCTACAAAAGTTATTGACCTGGCGCGACGACGACGCGCTGGTCGCACAACTGAATCAATCTTCTGAGTAGGCAAAAAAAAGACCGCAGATCGCGGTCTTTTTTTATGCTGTCGTCTGCGCTTACCAGCCTGTGGCTTTTTGCACAGCCAAGCCCAGCTCGCCGGGAGAACGCGTGATGGTCACGTTCGCGGCTTCGAGCGCCTTGAACTTGTCATCCGCAGTCCCTTTACCACCGGCGATGATGGCACCAGCATGGCCCATGCGCTTACCCGGAGGTGCAGTCACACCCGCGATGTAGGCAGACACTGGCTTTTTGACATTTTCTTTGATGTAGTCAGCTGCTTCTTCTTCAGCCGTACCGCCAATCTCACCCACCATCAGGATAGCTTCGGTTTGCGGATCTTCGTTGAAGAGCTTGAGCGCATCAATGAAGCTGGTGCCCGGGATCGGATCACCACCGATGCCGATGCACGTGCTTTGACCATAGCCGAGGTCACTGGTCTGCTTCACGCACTCGTACGTCAGTGTGCCGGAACGAGAGACGATACCGACTTTACCGGCGTTATGGATAACACCTGGCATGATACCGATTTTGCACTCACCGGGCGTGATGATGCCGGGGCAGTTGGGGCCAATCAAACGCACGCCATTTTGTTCAACAGCGATTCGCGCTTCCAGCATGTCCAGGGTGGGAATGCCTTCTGTGATGCAGACGATCAACTGCACGCCTGCGTCAGCCGCTTCGATGATGGAGTCCTTACAGAAAGGCGCCGGTACATAAATGACCGAGGCATCAGCCTGTGTCTCTTTGACAGCGTCACGAACCGTATCAAATACAGGCAGGCCAAGGTGTGTTTCGCCACCTTTACCCGGCGTGACACCACCGACCATTTTAGTGCCGTACTCAATCGCTTGCTCGGAGTGAAACGTGCCCTGCTTACCAGTAAAACCCTGGCAAATGACTTTCGTGTCTTTATTGATCAGTACGCTCATTTCGCTGCTCCTTCGGCTTCAATCACCTTAGCAGCGGCATCGGTGAGGTTGTTCGCAGAAATCAGGTTCAAGCCGCTGTTGTCGAGCAGTTTGATGCCTTCCTCAGCACGCGTGCCCTCAAGACGGACAACGACAGGAATCGTGATGCCCACTTCAGCGACAGCCGCGATGATGCCTTCAGCAATGAGGTCACAACGTACGATACCGCCAAAGATATTGACGAGAATCGCGTTGACCGCAGAGTCAGACAAAATGATCTTCAGCGCTTCGGCTACGCGTTCTTTGGTCGCGCCACCACCCACGTCGAGGAAGTTGGC
>DOIU01000325.1:0-1981 GCA_003511825.1 Gammaproteobacteria bacterium
TGCTCTTCCGATCTCACGGTGTTTTCCATGATGCTCTGAATGCGAAACGGCATAAAGGCAAACAGATCCGCCCCCTCTGATAATACGCCAAAGAGCAGCGCCACGCCGCCAAAGGTAAAGGCCACCGGGTAGCCGAGTAACAGCAGCAGCAAGGCGGCTGCAAACATAATGATTCCAATCATCGCGTCACCTACAGGTCAGAGTGATAGCGGGGGGTGGTCATGATGGCCGAGCAGGGTATTGACGGACGTCAGCAATAAGCCAAGGCCGGAAATCACCGTGAAGCCGAACGACAGCGGGATCATGGATTTAATGATCCAGCGATAGGGCAGGCCGCCGGGGTCGCCCGAAGTTTCGCCCAGCGCGTAGGCTTCTTGGGTAAACTGCACCCCAAAGTACGCCACCAGCGTGCAAAACGGGATTAAGAATATGACGGTGCCGGCGATGTCAATCCAGGCTTTGCGTTGAGCGCTGAGTTTTTCATAGATCAGGTCGACGCGCACATGGCCACCCGCAGAGAGCGCGTACGGGACGCCGAGCAAAAACATCGCGGCATAGAGATGCCACTCCATTTCTTGCATGCCGATGGAGACGTCATTCAAGGCGTAGCGCTTGATCACGTTGATAAACACCGTGGCCAGCATCACTACAAACAGCACGGCGGTGAGCACACCGAGGCCGCGCGACAGTCGCAGAATCAGGTTTTCGAGGGTCAGAGTCAGGGGCATGGCAGCACCTCCACGAAGTCGAGGGCGGATCTCTCCGCCCTCCATGGGTCTACAGAGAAAGGGTCTAGTCAGATAAGCTGTTCAAGTACGCGTTATCGGATATCTCAGACCACACGCGAACCTTCTCGAGGTAGCGGGCTTGTGAATCGAGAATTTCTTTGGCTAAAGGGTCGCTGGCACGCTTTTCTTCCAGCAGCGCGTCATTGGCTTTTTGCAAGGCCGTAACCACGCTTTTGGGGAAAGTTTTGACCTGAATATTCGGGAATTCGCTTTTCATCTTGGCCCAGTTCTCGGCGCTGGCGTGGTACGACTGGATGTACATATCGTAGGCAGCGGTGCGCATGGCGACTTTGAGAATGGCTTGCAGGTCTTCGGGCAGCTTTTTCCAGACGCGCGCATTGACCATAAAGTTCAGCTCCGTGCCGGGCTCATGCCAGCCGGTGTAGTAGTAAGGCGCAATCTTGTGAAAGCCCATGCGTAAATCCAAGGACGGCCCCACCCATTCCAAGGCATCGATGGTTCGGCGCTCCAGCGCGGTGTACAGCTCGCCGGCCGGGATATTCGTCGGTTTGGCGCCGACCTTCGCCAGCACCTCGCCGGCAAAACCGGGGATGCGCATCTTCAGGCCCTTCAGGTCTTCAATGCTGTTGATTTCTTTCTGAAACCAGCCGCCCATCTGGTTACCCGTATTGCCGCCTGGAAATGATAGAACACCGAACTCTCCATAGACTTTTTCCATCAAATCCATACCACCGCCAAAATAGAACCAGGCGTATTGCTCGGGTGCGGTCATGCCGAACGGCATGGTCGTAAAATACAGCGTGTTGGGCACTTTGCCTTTGTAGTAATAAGACGCGGAATGGCCCATATCGTATTGGCCGGATCGCACCAGATCGAAGATGCCGAGCGCGGATTTGTGCTTGTTTTTAGAATCAATGGTGATTTTCAGGCGCCCGTTGGACATGGCCTCGGCCATCTTGGCCATGTTTTTTGGTGCATCGCCAAAGATCGGGAAGTTCGACGGCCAGGATTCAGCGAGTTTTAGGCGATAGACTTTCTCGGCGGCATGGACTGGATTGGCGAGCGCCACGCCGCAAACCGACACGGCAAGCAGGCGTTTTAGTGTAAAACGTTTAGACATGATGGTGTTTCTCCTCAAACTCCGGGGTGGTGGCAACACGGCGTTGGTGGCCGCATCGTCCTGAAGCACAGCTTCACACCCCCGAGGGAGAAAACACATTCGGTAAATTACA
>DOIU01000325.1:2275-2522 GCA_003511825.1 Gammaproteobacteria bacterium
AGCTTCACACCCCCGAGGTAGAAAACACATTCGGTAAACTACGCACGCCGCCAGTGAAACTGCGTACCGGGTTTTGCGGCGACTACGTAGCGTGGGCCGAGCGGTGGCTTACCTCTCGCCCCCGTGTGCCGATAGGTACGGAGATGGACAACAGCGCAGACCACTCAGCCACAGCGGGCGGTAACACCGGAGAGCCCGGAATGAAGTGGAGGCGATTGACTGGACAGCCTGAAGGATATTTAAGCTC
>DOIU01000290.1 GCA_003511825.1 Gammaproteobacteria bacterium
GTCACGCCGCCACAGCGCCTTACGGTCTGGTCAGAGCGTTGGGTTTTGGCATTATGTTGCCCACGGCCTGCGGGCTGGCGGACCTGCATTTCCGCGTGGCTGCTTACAGCTTGCCCCTGGGTGTCGATGGCGGTGGCTTGCTCGGGTCTTTGGTCGCCGGGTATCTGGTGAGCTTGCTGAATCCGCTGGGTGCCACGCTGATCATGCTTGCATTGTTCGTCGGGTCATTTTCATTGGCGACATCGATTTCGTGGCTGACGGTGACTGAGAAAATCGGTGGCGCCATCATGCTCACTATCGCCTGGTTGGCTGATCGCATCGAAGGCATGGCCGATTCCCATGCGCATTATCGCCAGGAGCATGCCGAGCAGAAAGCGCAGGTTCGCGCAGAACGCGAAGCGCAGGCTGAGGCCGCGCGCGCGAAAAAAGACGCCCTGCGCGAGCAGAAGCTAAAAGAAAAGGAACAGCGCGACGCCGAGCGTCAGCAGGCGCGCGAAGCGGCCAAGACTGCCGCGCGCGAGAAAGCCAGTGAAAAGGCCACTGCCAAGGCGCTGGCCAAGCAAGCCGCACACGCGAGTGACGATGCCATCCCGGTATTGCGCGATGCGGTCGAGAAACCGCCAAAGAAAGTCAAAGCAGTGGCTAAGCCGAAAAAAGATAAACAGATCAAGCTGTTTGAGTCCGACGGGGATTCAGAGTTGCCGCCGCTGTCGATGCTCGACGAGCCCCGGCCCCAGAGCGCGGGGTTCTCGGAGGAAGAGCTTGAGAACATGTCGCGGCTGCTCGAAGATCGCCTGGCCGATTTTAAGGTCATTGCCGAGGTGGTCGCCGTGCAGCCCGGGCCCGTGATCACGCGTTTTGAGCTGGATCTGGCGCCGGGTACCAAGGCGAGCAAAATCTCGGGGCTGTCGCGCGATATCGCGCGCTCCATGTCGTTGGTGAGTGTCCGCGTGGTTGAGGTTATCCGCGGGAAGTCCACCATCGGTCTGGAAATCCCCAACGACCAACGCGATGTGGTGCAGCTCAGCGAAATCATTCGATCCAAACCTTACGACGACAGCAAGTCTCCGCTTGCACTCGCTCTCGGCAAAGACATCGGCGGTGCGCCGGTGGTGGCCGATTTGGCAAAGATGCCGCATTTGCTGGTGGCCGGTACCACGGGTTCGGGTAAATCGGTGGGCGTGAACGCGATGTTGGTGAGCTTGTTATACAAGTCACGCCCGGAAGAAGTGCGCCTGATTCTGATCGATCCGAAGATGCTGGAACTCAGTGTCTACGAAGATATCCCGCATCTGTTGGCGCCGGTCGTGACCGATATGAAGGAAGCGTCAAACGCGCTGCGTTGGTCCGTCGGTGAAATGGAGCGGCGCTACAAACTCATGGCAAAGCTGGGCGTGCGCAATATTGCCGGCTTTAATAAAAAAGTGCGTCAGGCCATCGATGAAGGCAACCCCATAGAAGACCCGCTGTACAAAAAAGAAGAGGCGTTTGACCCGGAAGCGCCGGCACCAACGCTGGAACCCTTGCCTTATATCGTGGTGGTGGTGGACGAATTTGCCGACATGATCATGGTGGTCGGCAAGAAGGTTGAAGAGCTGATCGCGCGTATTGCCCAAAAGGCGCGGGCGGCCGGCATCCATTTGATCCTCGCGACCCAGCGTCCTTCAACCGACGTTATCACTGGCTTGATCAAATCCAATATCCCGACCCGCATGGCATTCCAGGTGTCTACCAAGCTGGATTCACGCATTATCCTGGATCAAGGCGGTGCGGAGTCGCTGTTGGGGCACGGTGATATGTTGTATCTGCCGCCCGGTACCGCCCAGGCGCAGCGGGTGCACGGTGCCTTTATCGACGACCACGAAGTCCACAATGTGGTGGGCTACATCAAGCAGCACGGTACCGCCAACTATATCGATGAGGTGCTCGAAGAGCCCAGCACGCCGATACCCGGGCTTTCGGGTGAGCCGTCGGGTGATGAGGGTGGTGAAAAAGATGCACTTTACGACCAGGCGGTCGCCATCGTGACGGAGTCGCGCAAGGCATCGATTTCTTACGTCCAACGCCGCTTGCGCATCGGCTACAACCGTGCCGCGCGCCTGGTCGAAGAGATGGAGGAGTCCGGCGTCGTCACCCCGGTTCAGCCCAATGGCCAGCGCGAAGTGGTTGCGCCACCGCCCGTTAGCGCGTAACGCGACCGTTTCCTGAGTCACGTGACATCGGTGGCAGGGTGCTGGGCGTTGCCTTTCTGCAATTCGCGGTTCCGCTGCGATTCAGATTTGTTTGCTATCATGCGCGGGCAACTGTAATTGTGGGAGTCGCGCATGTTTAAGGTGTTGTCCATGGTGGGCGCCTTACTAGGAATGTCCTATGCCTGGGCGGGCGACGGGCTGGATCAACTCAACGCCTTTACCAATGAGCTGGTGAGCTTTTCGGCGACATTCACGCAAACCGTCTACGACGGCAACTCGCGTCCCATCCAAGAATCCAATGGCTCGGTGGTGCTCATGCGACCGGGCAAGTTCGCTTGGCACTACGAATCCCCCAGCCCGCAAAAAATCATCGCCGATGGCAAAAAGATCTGGGTCTACGATATGGACTTGGCGCAGGTGACGGTAAAGACCCTGGATGAAACTCTCAGCGCGACACCCATTATGCTGTTAGGTGGCGACGAGCCACTGAGCACGCAATTCACCATCCGTGAACTGGGCCCCAGCGACGGACTGCAATGGCTGGAGCTAATACCTAAGGCGGCAGACACCGATTTTGAAACCGTTTACATGGGGCTGAATGCGGACGGACTCGTCGCGATGGAATTGCGCGATAATTTTGGCCAGGCGACGCAAATTCGGTTCGAGGATATCTATGTTAACGGGCTGGTGCGTGAGGATGCGTTTGAGTTCACGCCGCCTGTCGGTGTGGATGTGATTGGGCAATAGCGCCCGTCGGAGAGAGGCGATGTCGCAGTCAGGGCTGTTTGATGATGATGCGGCAGTGGCGGCGCATGCGCCCTTGGCTGATCGCATGCGGCCTCGTTCACTGGACGAGTTCTGCGGCCAAGCCCATTTATTGGCCGACAACAGTACCTTGCGTCAAGCCTTGGAAAACAGCCGTCTGCACTCCATGGTGTTCTGGGGGCCGCCCGGCACCGGTAAGACCACACTGGCACAGTTAATCGCTCGCCACTGCGATGCGTTGTTCCTCAGCGTGTCGGCTGTGCTATCGGGCGTGAAAGACATCCGCGATGCAATCGCCGAGGCGCAGGCGCATCGACAAGCGACCGGCAAAGCCAGTGTCTTGTTTGTTGATGAAGCGCATCGCTTTAACAAATCGCAGCAAGACGCGTTCTTGCCGCACGTGGAAAACGGCACCGTGTTCTTTATTGGGGCCACCACCGGTGACCCCTCGTTTGAACTCAACAGCGCACGACTC
>DOIU01000494.1 GCA_003511825.1 Gammaproteobacteria bacterium
TTCCTCGACGCGGGAGAGAAAATCATCGCCAGTGCCCAGCGTGGAGATATTCGCGTGGGCGTGGCCATGGTCAATATCGACAGCTTTGCCCATCTCAATCAACAGAAGGGCTCGGATGCGGGTGATCGCGTGTTGCGCGCCCTTGCTGAACGCTTGCAGCAAATGACGCGTGGCGCCGATCTGGTGGCGCGCGCTGAGGGTGATGTCTTCCTATGTCTGTTTAATTGCGTCGGTCGTCATACGCTTTTGCCATTATTGAACCGTTTGCGGGAATCGATTGAGACGCAAGGGGTGTGGGTCGGTGGCCAGCGCTTGGACGTCACGGTGTCCATCGGCGGCACCACGCGCCTAACGGCGGGGTTAACACCCATGCTCAAGCGTGCGCAACTGGCACTTGATCAGGCGAGAAAAGACGGCCCGAATCGTTGCGTGTGTTTGTAGTGGCGCGTTGAGATGCCGGTGTTGCCGGCGGTGAGACCGCCATTGTTCCTGTGTAGAACTACGTCAGCCGATTGCGGGTTTTGCCACAGCGTTCACACTTTTCGACGGTGACGAGCTTGCCGGATTTGACGTCAAAGCGATTGGTGGTTTCTGTTTTCCATTTGTGATGGTTGTTGCGACACAAGGTGTTCCCTTTGCGCTTATCCGCTGCTGATGGTCGTTTAAACGGTAAAATTTGTCCCATACGGATTTACCCAGTAAGCCAATGCTCAAAATGATACCAAGACGAACCGTGTTTGGCGGTGGTGTGGATAAGCATTATCGCGATGCGTGAGACGGCAGCTCTTATTCAGTCAGGTATTGCGCCTTCAGGCGCACGTAATTCTCGGCAACATAGCGCAAGAAGGTTTTTTCTTCATCGTTGAGTGCCCGTTGCTTGCGAATGGGGCTCCCGACATACAAATAGCCGCTCTCGAGGTGTTTGCCGGGGCCGACAACGGCGCCCGCGCCAATCATGACGCCGTCTTCCACCACGGCTTTATCGAGTACGGTCGCGTTCATGCCAATCATGACTTCGTTGCCAATGGTGCAGCCATGAACAATCGCACCATGCGCCACAGTCACGTAGTCTCCGATCGTGAGGGGGTTACCCCCGGGCGTGTAGTGACTGGCGTGTGTGACATGCAGGGTTGCGTTATCTTGAATGCTGGTGCAGCGTCCGACGCGGATGCGGTGTACATCCCCGCGAATGACGGCGCATGGCCAGACCGAGCAGTCTTCACCCATCTCTACGTCGCCGATAACGACGGCGCTGGGGTCAACGTATGTGCTGTCTGCGATGACAGGCATGTGGGTATCAAAGGGGCGAAGCGTCAAGAGTGGTTGTCCTGCAAGTGAAGTCTGGATCAATCAAGGCGTATCATACGACGTTTTACGGGGACAGTCCCGTTAAACGCAATCGGGAGTGAGTATGGCGATTAAACGGCGTCGACGAATCGCGGGTGAGTATGGCGATTAAACGGCGTCGACGAATCGCGGGTGCATTGGCATTACTTGTGATCGTGCTGCTCGTGGGTGTGCACCTGAGGCAAGATGTCTTGCCGCCCGGTTTGGCCCACGAGGGAGCCTGGTACCCTGCGGAAGATGTGCGCTTGTTGCGCGATGTGAGTTACGTCAACCAGGCGGGTGACCGCGTCCGTGAACACGAGATCTTTGCCGATGTCTTTCGCGTCATCGCTCGGGCCGAGAAGCGTATTCTCCTGGATATGTTTTTGTTCAACGCCTTTGGTGCGGAGACACTTCAAGAGCGTGATGCTTTATCGCAACGGCTCACGGACGCGTTGATTGCACGCAAACAGGCTGTGCCGGAGTTGCAAATCATCATGATCAGTGATCCGGTGAACACCGTCTACGGTGGCTTGGTATCGCCGCACTTCGAGGCCTTGCGTGCGGCAGGCATTGAGGTTGTGGTGACACGTCTTGATGCCTTGCGCGACAGTAATCCCGCGTATTCTGCGTTTTGGCGGTTACTGATCAGCCCTTTCGGCAACGCACAGGCCGCGACCTTGCCCAGTCCTTTCAATGATGCGCGTGTCTCTGTGCGCAGCTGGTTGAGGTTGCTGAATTTCAAAGCCAATCACCGAAAACTGTTGGTCGCTGACGGTCCTGATGGGCGATGGGTTGCCATTGTCTCATCGGCTAATCCTCACGACGGCAGCGCTGCGCACAGCAACGTAGCCGTGCGTTTTACAGGCCCTGCAGCCAGGGATGTGTTGCGCGCGGAGGCGGCTGTATTGCGACTCAGCGGTGTCGATGCACCGACCGTTCATCAGGATAGCGCAGGCCCAGTATCGTCCGAAACGCCGCGTATTCAGGTCCTCAGCGAAGGGGCAATCAAGGCGGCGATCCTTGAGAATTTAGGTAGCAGTGGCGAGGGCGATGACGTCCGTCTGTGGATGTTCTATTTATCGGACCGCGATGTCATTGCTGCGTTGGTTGCGGCGAGGGAGCGCGGGGCGTCTGTGCGCGTGGTGCTTGATCCCAACAAAGACGCGTTTGGCCGAGAGAAAAACGGCATTCCCAATCGCCCTGTCGGAGCGGAGCTGAATCGCCACGGGGTGGCTGTGCGCTGGTGCCAGACTCGTGGTGAGCAATGTCACGCAAAGATGCTGCTGGTGCGCTACGCCGATGGCGAAAGCCGGTTGCTGAGCGGGTCCGCCAATTTCACGCGTCGCAATCTCGACAATTACAACCTCGAGGCCAATGTCCATGTCGCCGGGCCACCGGACACCCCGGCATTGCAGCAAGCAGATGCACTGTTTGAGCGCGTCTGGCACAATCAGCAGAATCAGGGGCTATCGCTGGACTTCGAGGCATTTCGCGACGAGTCTGTCGTGAAGTACTGGACTTATCGTGTGATGGAGGCGACGGGTATCAGCACCTTTTGACCCGCCTGCCTGATTGCCGGCCCATCGCCGTTCTCCATCGTGACAACAGACTCAAGCGTGTGAACAGACCCCTGGCGCAAAACGAATTCATTCTTCTGATGGCGATGCTGATGTCCCTGGTGGCGTTGGCGATTGATGCCGTGATGCCGGCCTTGCCCGCCATCGCCGAAGACTTGGGCGCTCGCAGCATGAATGACCGTCAGTTGGTCATCTCCAGTCTGTTTTTTGGGTTGGCGATCGGGACGTTTATCTACGGTCCGATTTCAGATTCGGTGGGACGTAAACCGCCCATTTATGTGGGGTTTGCGTTATTTGTCTTCGGTACGCTGATCAGTCTGTTTGCCAGTGACTTTTCTACCATGTTGCTCGGGCGGGTCTTGCAAGGTGTGGGCATAGCGGCACCGCGAATCGTTGCAAACGCGATTGTGAGAGACCTCTATCGCGGGCGCGATATGGCGAGGATCATGTCATTGATCATGGGGGTCTTCGTGATGGTGCCTGCACTCGCGCCGCTTATTGGCCAAGGCATGATGCTGCTCGGTGGCTGGCGTGCGATATTTGTGTCTTTTCTGGTGCTGAGTGCGCTGACCTTGATGTGGTTTAGCCTGCGTCAACCGGAGTCTCTGCCACCGACAAAACGCGCGCCTTTTTCTCTCAGTCACCTGATGTCAGCGTCGATGATCGTCATCAAGCAGCCTGTTGCACGAGGCTACACCATTGCTATAGGGCTTGTTTTTGGGCCCTTCGTCGGGTATTTGAATTCCACCCAACAGATCCTGCAAGAGCTGTATGGCTTGGGTGATCGGTTTCCGTTGGTGTTTGCGTTGATAGCGGTGTTTTTTGGTATTGCATCTTATGCCAATGCCCGGCTCGTGATGCAGTGGGGGATGCGGGATTTGTCCTATAAGGCCTTATGGGCGTTATGTGTGGCGTCGGTTCTGTTTTTTCTGGTTGCGTGGGTGATGCAGGGCAAGCCGCCTTTGGTGCTGCTGATTCTGTACTTGGGGCTGACGTTTTTCTGCGTGGCGATTTTATTTGGTAATTTGAATGCGATGGCGATGGAGCCGAAAGAACTCGGCGCCATCGCGGGTATCGCTGCGGCATTGATAGGCTCGGTGTCAACCCTGATCGCCGCGCCATTAGGCGGCTTGATCGGGCATCTGTATAACGAGACCGTGTTGCCGTTGGCAGGTGGTTTTGCCTTATCGGGTAGTGCAACCCTGGCAGTGTTTTACTTTGCTGAGAAACGCCCTAGCCCTTAAAAAATCACGTGGCAGGTTGCTACCAAGCTCATCAGCACCAGCGCCTCGAGAGCCATGTGACTCCAGGGTATTTTGGGTGGGTTGCGAAATTCCAGTTTGGCCTGATATAACGTCATGCGATGTCCCCTTGTTCATTGCGATATCCCTACTCTCAGGGAGGTCGGCTGGCGGAGGACAAAGCTGAGTGTTTCTACCCGCGCACAGGCGGTGAATGTGCGTACTGTGATCCGAGTGGCACTAGCGGGTAGCCAGGCGGGAAACCATGCGTTTTAATTTGAGCAGTTTTGCACGTTGATTCCAAAGCTGCGCCATTCGGGCATACTTGTCAAGAATAGGGGCATTAGACAGATCACCCAATAATTCTTGACTGCTCATGCTTTCTGCACAGTGATGGCAGCGAATATGGACAAAAGGCTGTCCGCTGGACAAGTTCGCTGTGTCATCTTCAAACAATACATCAACCGCGTTGCCACAGCGTGGGCAGTGCTCCAGTGCCGTCAATTTATCCGCGCTGACGGGCAGGGGGTATGTGGGGTTCATCGAGCGTTCCGTTCCTGTTTTTTCTTACAGGGTGTGGACTTTGGCGAACGTCGGATGACGACAATTCTCCAGAGTCTTTATAGGAGACGAGAGAGTTTACGAAGACCGCAGGGGAATTGAAACACGTACCCGGTAAATGGTAATAAAATGCCTGTTGTTTCGCGTGTTTACACCTCCCTCCCGGGCCGTTGCGCCGACCCGGAAGGGGGATGATGACGATGGAGGGCTACAGTGCACCCAGATTGAGCAAGCGGGTTTCACCGCTGTTATCGTCGACGCCATCATTGTCGTTGATGATAAACACGTCACCGTTGCTGGTGATGGCGCTGCCTTCGACTTTTTCTGCGATGATGGCACCGCCAGCGCTGAGATCGTTGAGCAGATCCCGCTCCAGAGTCTTGTTCAAGGTGGCGCCGTCCGTCACCGTGCTGATATCAACACTGTACAAACGTTTGATGGCTGCGTCAGGGCCGCCTTGGTTATCGCGCTCGATGATCAGGAAGCGGCCGTTACCCAGAGGTGTAATATCTGATAACCCTACCCAACCACCTGCGGCTGATGCGCTGGCTTCCAAGGGATAGAACATGAATTGCCACGCGTCGTTAGCGACGTCGTAGATGCCAATGCGAGGGTTGTCTTCGTCGCCCCAGGCGCGTTGCATGGCGACATATACCTTGCTATCGTACTCGGCGACACCTTCAAAGCCAAAGCGCAATTGGATCTGGTTTAACGCGTCCGGCAGCATCACGGCTTGGGTAATGACACCACCCGCATCCGTTTTGATCAGCAAGTTTGCGCTCTCGACAGG
>DOIU01000359.1 GCA_003511825.1 Gammaproteobacteria bacterium
TGTGCATATAGGGCGCGGTGTAAGAGACATAGCGCAAAGGCGCTGTGCGGAATTTGCCGCGATCCCATTTGTTTTTAGAGCGGTAGTAGAAGCCCCAATCCGATTTGGCGGTGCGATAACCTTCTTCGCTTTGGCCTTTGGCATATTGCTCAAAGCGGAAGGTGATTTGCGCCAGGCCATCTTCTTCCCAGCGTCTGTTGGGTGGGACACCGATGTTGTGGTAATCCAAATCGGTGCTCAGCTCACCGTTGTGGCAGTCAATGCAACCGGCCTTGCCGTTAAACAAGGCCATGCCGCGCAGTTGCTGCTCATCGAGCGCGCTGTGATCGCCTTTGAGGTAGGTGTCGACCGGCACTTCGTAGTCGCCCAAGGTGTTCATGGTACGCTCAAACGCCGAGATCGCATGCCAGGCGTCATCAATCAGCGGCCACTCGGTACCAAAAACGTCTTTAAAGCGCTGTCGGTATTCGGGAATCAACGCCAGGCGTGCTTCCATGATGTCGTCTTCGCCGTTGCCCGCGACGCCACCTTTGGCGGCTGCTTTGGCTTGGGATTCATTCGACGAGGCAGAACCCGCCCAGAACTGTCGCGGAAAGTAGGCGCTGTTAATAATGGACTGGCTGTTGCGCCAGTGCACCGTACCCGGATAACCGCGTGAAAAGTCCTCCGCCCAAGCCCAACCCTGGTCGGGTTCGTGGCAGGTGGAGCAGCCGGTGGACGCATCACCGCCGACGCGTGGGTCAAAGAACAGCAGCTTACCCAGCTCGATTTTCTCGGCGGACTGTGGGTTGTCAGGCGGAATAGGCGGTGCGCCCAAGGGGGCCAGGGCAGGCGGGCCACTGACAGGCGCGGGCGCTTGCACCATCGCCGGTTTGACCGTCTCGGCCTGCTGGCCATCTTCTGTCACGATGAACCCGGATGCCGCAGTGGTGGCAGCAGCGCGTGGCCAGGTGGACGTGGTGGCAGGATTGCCGTTTGCAAAAATTGCCAAGGCCGAGAAGGCGGGTCTGCAGGTGCAGTCTCGTGTGTCCAATCACCCGATTCGCATGGCGTTTAACCGCGAAGGGTTGTTCCGCGCGCGGGAGATGCGCCATGCCTTGGCCTATGCGATTGACCGCGAGAAGCTGGCGCAGGTGGTCTACCAGGCCGGGGCAAACGTCGCCGACACCGGCTTCTTCCAGGCCGGCCAGTTCTGGACCACAACGGCGTCTTTGCCCACGTACGCGCCGGATGCGGCACAGGCGACGGCGTTGCTAGAAGCGCTGGGATGGACACGTCGCGACGGTCGTTGGCTGCATCAAGATGCGCCCGTGACCTTGCGGTTGCTGGCTCGCAAGCCCTTTAAAAAGCTTGCACTGGCACTCGCCGACCAGTTGGAGGCCTTTGGCCTTGGCGTTGATGTGCGTGTGCTTGGCCGCGCTGAAGAACAAAATGCCCTGAAGAAACGCGACTTTGACCTGGCGCTGCTCTCCACCAGCTCGCAAGGAGACCCCGGGTCTTTCGCGCGCCGCGTGGTTGGCCCGTCCTGGAAGTCTGACCGCTTTTCCGAACACGCAGACATGAACGCACTGATGGCGCAACAAGCCCGTGAGATGGACCGCAACAAGCGTCGGGCGATCTTTGAAGAGGTGCAAGCGATCTATGCCGCCGAACTGCCTGCCTATATGTTGGTGAATAAGATGCGCTCCGTGGCGCACAACGCGCGGATCAAACCGGTGTTTTACGAAGACGGCATTGCCTTTGGTATTCCGGTCTCTCTGCATAAGGACATGTTCTTGCGCTGACGTGATCGCATCGTGCCGTGCGGTGGTTCCGCGCGGCACGGTATTGTCTATCGCTGCTATCTTTGCCTGAGGCAACACAACCCCTATGTATCCCGCCGTGCAAAGCGTGTTGAACCGCGTTTGCATTTTCTTTCTGTTGCTGATGGTGATCTTCGCCTTGCCGCGCTTGTTGCCGGGCGACCCCTTGGACGTGCTGTTGTCGTCCGACAGGGTGCGCGATCTGTCCGCTGCAGAGCTGGCGGCATTGCGCGACGAGATGGGGCTCTCAGCCCCGCTGATCACACAGTTTGCTGACTATCTGCGTGATTTGGCGCGCGGCGATCTGGGCTACTCCAGCCATCACGCCACCCAGGTCACGACGCTGCTCGCCAATGCCTTACCCTGGACGGCGCTGCTGATGGTTGCCGCCTTATCAGTTTATCTGGTGCTGGGGGTTGCGCTCGGCTTGGAGGCCGGGCGGGCGCCTCATGGGCGCGTGGACCGGGTCATCACCACCGTGATGACGCTGCTGGCCAGTTTGCCGGCCTTTTCGATTGCGGTGCTGTTGCTGATGCTGTTTGCCGTGCTCCTGCCGATCTTTCCGACCTCGGGTGCGACGTCTTTGTTCGCACCCACCGCACCGGTCGCGCGCGTGCTGGACATCCTCTGGCACGCGGTGTTGCCGGTGACGGCCTTGGCGTTGCACGAAGTGGTGCGGTTCTACTACCTCAGCCGGGGTGAAGTCATGAGCTTATCGGTGCGCCCGTTTATTGAGAACGCGCGTGCACGGGGTGTGACGGCCTGGCGCGAGCGCGTGCATTACTTCGGCCGCAATCTCATCCCGGCGATGTTGGCGCGCATGAGCGATTCTGTGACCAAATTGATCGGTGGCGTGGTCTACGTGGAGGCTGTATTTGCCTACCCAGGGATAGGGCATTTACTGCTGGGTGCGATTGCAGACAGAGACTACCCCTTACTGCAAGGGGCCTTGGTGACGATTGCCGCGTTTGTGCTGTTGCTGAACGGGCTGATTGATGCCTGGGTCAGCGCCTTGGCGAGGCGCGGCTGATGCGGGCGTTAGGGGCTTGGACGCGTGCACGTGGGTTGTTGCTGGGTGGGATCGGGTTGCTGGTGGTGCTGTGGGTGTTGCCGCTGCCGCCCTACGTCGTGAGCCGGGACACGTTGCAGCAGCCCAGCCTGGCCCATTGGTTGGGCACCAATGACCTCGGCCAGGATGTCGCCCTTGGCTTGGCGCACGCGGCGCCGACGACGCTGGTATTGGCGCTGAGTGCGGCGGCCATGGCCTTGGTGGTCGCGGTGCTGTCGGCCTACGCGGCCGCCCTCTATGGAGGATGGGTGGACCAGCTCGTCCTGCGGGTGGTTGACGGCTTGCAAATTGTGCCTTCGATGCTGCTGGCGCTGTTGGTGGCGGCCTGGATGAGTCCGGGGTTCTGGGGCCTGGTGGTGTTACTGGGTGGGCTGATTGCCTACGACGATGTGCGCGTGCTGCGCGCGGTGCTGTTGCGCGAACTGTCGCGCGAGAATGTGCGCACGGCGCGTATCCTGGGCGGATCGTCTTGGTACGTCTTGCGCCGGCACGTGGTGCCCGCCATCGCGCCGGTGTTGACCGTTGTCTACCTGCAGAGCACACGACAAGCCGTGATGAAGGGGGCCGGACTCGCCTTTTGGGGCTGACGGACCCGCGCACGGTCACCTGGGGCGCGATGATGGAAGACGCCATGGGGTATTTGAGCGAGTCGGCGGCGATGTGGCTGCTCTTGCCGCCGATGCTCTGTTTGTCGTTGCTCATGCTGGTGCTGCTGATCTTGGGCAGCCGCGTAGAGGATGACGCATTGGCCTTGGAGCAACGCCAGCGTGCTTGAACTCACTGGGGTCAGCCTGTGCTATGGCCAACGCCGCGTATTAGACGATGTCACCTTCTCGGTGCAGCGAGGCGAGACCGTGGCGATCATCGGCGAATCCGGCGGCGGCAAGACATCTTTGGCTCGCGTGGTGATGGGCTTGCATCAAGGGCAGGCAAGTGGCGATGTCCGACTGAACGGCCTGCCATTACTCACGCAATCCGAGCGGCAGCTGCGCCGACTGCGTGGCCGCTCATTGTCGTTGGTGGTGCAAGCCTTGTCCGACGCCTTGAACCCGCACTACACCGTGCGCGAGCATATGGCCGAAGTCTTGGCCCTGCACGGTGACGGCCGTGCGGACGTGGCAGCCAGTCTGGCGCGCTTTAATCTGCCGCCACACGTGCACGGTCGCTATCCCTCGGGCTTGAGCGGCGGCGAGATCCAGCGCTTGCTCATGGCGCTGGCCTTGGTGCATCAGCCGGCAGCCTTGGTGCTGGACGAACCGACCGCCGCGCTCGACCCCGAGAACAAAGCGATTGCCATTCGCATGATACGCCAGGGTGCGGATGCGCGCAGTCAACTCCTGATCACGCACGATTTAGAACTCGCCGCGACACTGGCGGATCGCATTGGCGTGTTATACCGGGGGCGTCTAGTGGAGATCGGCAAAGCGCAGCAGGTGCTGAGTGCGCCACGTGAC
>DOIU01000071.1:0-8568 GCA_003511825.1 Gammaproteobacteria bacterium
GCCAGCGCCTCGTCGACACTGTTGTCTATAACCTCTTGGGCCAAGTGGTTAGGTCGCGTGGTGTCGGTGTACATACCCGGCCGCTTGCGCACGGGGTCCAACCCGCTCAGAACTTCAATGGCCGCAGCGTTGTAATCAGAACTCATCAGTTTCCCGTCAGCTTCAACGTACAAAATCGGTAAGTCTAGCCGATTGTGACGCATTCCTCACAAGTCTTGGCCGAGAAACCTGCTCGCGGCTTACCCAGCCGTCATCAAAAGTTCATTTGGGAGGCGACAGCAAGCCCCCATCACTGTGCTAAAATCGCGACCGTTTCTCACTGCCACTGCCGGATATCATCACCATGCAGCTACACGGACGTCGTCGCTTGATCAAGGCCTCTTTGTGTGCCGTCGTGGCGATGAAGACGGGCGGCCTTTATGCGGCGACAACTGCCAACCGAGACCGCCGTCTCGCCATCAAAAACATGCACACCGGTGAATATCTTGATGAGGTGTACTGGCATGGCGGCGATTACCTGCCCGAGGCTGCCGGTGCGTTTAATCATCTGATGCGCGACCACCGGCGCGATGAAACCTGCACGATGGACCCCGCGCTGCTGGATCTGCTCAACGCCGTGCATCGCCACGTGGACGCGCCCTTTGGCATTGAACTGTACTCCGGCTATCGATCACCCGAAACCAACCGCGAGTTGCGCAAACACAATAAAGGGGTCGCGAAGAAAAGCTACCACATGCGCGGTATGGCGGCCGACATTCGCATCCCTGGTGTCTCACTTGAGGCCACACGCAAGGCAGCCATCGCCCTCGGTCGGGGTGGCGTTGGCTACTACGCCAAATCAGGCTTTATCCATGTTGACACCGGCTGGGTGCGACACTGGTGCGGTTGACGGGCGCTTACGCGTGTGATCGCCTCGCCAGCGGCAATCTGATTGTTATGACCACGCCACTGCCTTGGTCCTGATTACTCGCCTTCACACGCCCTCCGTGTGCCTTAACAACCAGCTTGACCAAGTGCAAACCCAGCCCCAAATGCCCATCCGTGCCGCCCTCCGGACGGCGCGACACCATGGGGTCAAACACAGCCTGCGCCCCAATATCCGGCAACGGCGGCCCTGGATTACTAACACGGATTTCGGCCTGATCATCCAAACACGCCAGCTCAATGCGGATGACGCCGTCGGATGGCGTGAAGTCCACCGCGTTGGCGATCACTTTGTCGAGCATTAACTGCAACAGGTCTGACGCGCCCTTGACCACCACTGGCTGAGTGGCCTTCTGGTTGGCTCGCGCGTGGAACACGATATCTGCGTGCGGATAAATGTCTCGGTACATCGCTGTTGCAATCGGCAACCAGTCACGCACGTCGAGTGGCTCGTACTCCGTCGCCTGTACGGCCTGCTCCAGTCGTGTCGCTTCGCTCATAGACCGCACCAATGACTGCAGGCGCGCACTCGCTTTCGCGGCGCGCTCAACAAATGCCTTGTCAGCCTCGCTGAGGTGCTGCCGGTCCACGCTCTCGAGTGATGTCGAAATCACCGCCAAGGGCGTGCGCATCTCGTGGCTGAGTCGCGACGCCAGCTTTTGCAAGTAGTCGGTGTATGACGCCAGCGCACGCAGCAAGGTGCGAATCGTGCGCGCAAGCTCGCCGACTTCATCGCCCGCCCCACACCCGGGTATGTCGGTACGGATTTCGCCGTCCCCTTGATACGCCAACGTCGCCGCACTACCAATCGTGCGAATACGCCACGACAAGCGCGTGGCATAGACGAGTAAACCCGCGACCAACAACGCTGTCGTCAAGACAAAGGCACCAAACATGCGCACAAGCGTGCTGCTGACAATCGCGCCCGTGGTTTCATCAGCCATCTCCAACAACAGATAGCCAGGCGTGTCACCCACCAAAGGCTGCACATCGGCGGTGACCAACACACCCGAAGACCGGTACAAGCGCGACGATGCCTCACTGGCGGCTCGCTCAAGCGACGCGCGCTGACGCATGGCGTCCTCCTGCTCAACGACCACCACATCCACAACCTCACCAGATTGCACCCGCATCCAATGAAATAAGCGATACAACAACGCATCCACCAAGCCCGCCGTCCGCGGATCAATGACCTGCTCTGAACGTGGCAACTCACCCAAGCGGTCAACGTCTGCGACGGTCCAGCCATCCGGCGAAAACACACGCATCCGGGCTCCCGGCGGGACCATCGGCTCCAGCGCCGTTTGCAATGCCTGGGAGGCGTACCACAAGCGCGGTACTTGGGTTGACTGTGTCGGGTCAAAGGTACCGGTGCGCGTCAGTTCAGCTGCGTTTGCATCGACATCGACCACCGAAAAGCCAAAGCCCGCACCGTTCTCCGGCCTCGGCAAACTGAGTTCAACCGAATAACCGGTTGCTCGGGGCTCCCAAAATGCCTCGATCTGCGAGGCGGGCATCAAGCCCTGTTTCTGCGGCTTGTAATACACGCGTTCAAACCCTTGCAATTTACCCGGTGCAATCGCGCGTACGACAAACTCTCGCAACGCGCCGTCCTCCTCTTGCAAGTAAACCATGACGCGGTCACCACTGGCGGCCAAGCCGGAGACGGGGTCGTGCCAGACGAGCATATCGTCAGTGACTGCCAAGTAGAGGTAGACATGCGTTGGGGAGACCGCTACACGCGCAGCCACAACAGGCTCGATCGCCTCAGTGCCACTGGCCGATGGCGATAACTCACGCGGTGGGCGGCTGAGACTGGACCAGTCTTCCGCATACCCATCAAGCGCAATGGCATGCGCCACGGTGTCTGCGTACATGTCATTGGCAGACGTACTTGAGGCCGACAAGAGAGCGTGATCCGGGAGATGCGGTAAGACGGTCGCCACACTCGACAAGCGCAGCGCCAAGGTGTCGCGCTGACTGGCTCGCAACACGTCGTGCAGTTGCACAAAATAATGCCAACTCGCAACCGGCAACAGCAAGGTGAAGGCCACCGCCAACAGCAGTTGCGTGCGCAGCTTCAAGTGGTGAGTTCCACCCAGCGATAACCCGCTGCGTAAACAGACTGAATGGCGGAAAACTCGGCATCCACGGCTTGGAATTTTTTCCGAATCCGCTTGATGTGTGCGGTGATGGACTGATCGTCCAACACCAAATTGGCCGCCTCCATCAGCTGCTGACGCGACTTCACCTGTCCGGGGAAACGGGCCAGGCAATGCACCAACCAGAACTCCGTGACGGTGAGAGCCACCGCTTGCATTTTCCACAGGACCTTGAGTTGATCTTCGTCCACTTCCAGGCTGCCCGTGCGCGCGGGCCGGGCTGGCACAGACACGTTTTGCAGCGCGTCGGCACGACGAAACAAGGCACTCACCCGCGCCAGCAATTGTGCCAGACTGATGTCTTTGCTGAGGTAATCGTCGGCACCCAATCGCAGCCCGGAAATCACGTCTAACTCAGAATCGCGTGCGCTGAGAAACAGGATCGGCAACTCAGCGCTAACAGCCCGCAGTTGTCGGCACAGCGCAAAGCCTCCTTCGTAGTCCGCTCCCAGGCCGACATCGATGATGACCAGGTCTGGCAACTCGCTCGCCAAGGCCATCTCAGCCGTCGGTCGATCGGCAAAGCAATCCACGCGATAGCCGCACTGCGCCAAAGCTTGGCGGTAGTTTTCACGCAAGTCTGGCTCGTCCTCAACCAGCGCAATGCGCTTGATGTCTGTCGCTGATGTCATGATTGGTCAGAATTCGTCTTTATTGCGCCTTTATTCGGCACGGATGCGGCCACTTTGCGGGTGTTTACTTAAGACTGAACCCACATGGAGACCACCCTGATGCCGTTACGTCCACAGATGCAGTTGTTAGCTCGCTGCCACCACGCATGGGCGCTGCTCGCGTTGCTGGCCTGCTGGGGAGCAGCCTATGCAGAGTCGCCCGACTACAGCGAGGTGCGGTCAGGCACGCTATTCCTGCACACTGCCCAAAACGCCGGTGACGCTGTGCTATTGCATTCAAAAGTGCGCATGCACATCGCCGGCATTGTTGCCGACGTCCAATTGTCACAGGAATTTGCCAATAACGCGACCACTTGGAGCGAAGGTGTGTACGTGTTCCCGCTGCCAGAGAACGCGTCCGTTCGCGCCATGACTATTCACGTTGGCGAACGCTTGATCGAGGGGCGTATCCTGCCGCGCGAAGAAGCTGATCAAACCTATCAGCGCGCCGCCCAAAATGGCCAAGTAGCGGGTTTGGTACGCCAAGAGCGCGCAAACCTGTTCTCTACGCGCATTGCCAATATCGCCCCCGGCGCACGCATTCGGGTTGAGCTGGATTACTTCCAAACCCTCGACATCGCAGATGATGCTGTCAGTTTGCGTGTTCCCAGTACGATCACACCGCGATACGACCCCAATCACGCCGAGGCGTATCGCCTTGAAGTGCCTACCCCGACTGCTGAAACCCTGTCATCAGGCCACAGATCACGTGAAGAGGCAGAAACCCAGCAAATGGACCTAGAGGTTGCGATTGACGGCGCCCGCCCGATCGACCATATCACCAGCCCTTCACACCCGATCCAAGTCGTTGAAGCAGCTGATCAGTACCTCGTCACCCCGCAACAACACACCGTCGCGATGGACCGCGATTTTGTGTTGCGATGGCACTACACGCCAAGCCCGACCCCAGCACCGACATTGTATGTGCAGCAAACCGACCAAGGACGCTATGGCTTGCTGATGATCCATCCGCCTTCCGACAATGCCGAACAACCACCACCGCCAGCACGTGAAGTGATCTTTGTGCTGGACACCTCCGGCTCGATGGCCGGCAATTCCATGCGTGCTGCGAAGGCAGCACTTGCTCGCGCGCTCGACCAGTTAGAGCCTGACGCGTACTTTAATATCATACGTTTCAACAACTCGGCGCGGCGACTGTTCCAGGCCTCGCGCCCGGCAACGCGGCGTCACCTCTCGTTCGCCAAGAATTACATCGCGCAACTGCATGGCGACGGCGGCACGGAAATGCTCGATGCGGTCGCGTTGGCGACTGCAGACCCGATGGCGCAATACATGCGGCAGATTGTCTTTATCACCGACGGCAGCGTTGCCAATGAGACGGAAGTCTTCCAGCGCCTGCGCCAAACACTCGGCACCGCGCGCTTTTTCACGGTAGGCATCGGCAAGGCACCCAATACGTACTTTATGCGAAAAGCGGCTGAAGTCGGTCGCGGCAGCTACCGCTACATCGAGCGCGCCGAACAGGTAGAAAGCGGCATTTTAAATTTGCTCTCCGAGATGTCCGCCCCCGTACTGACAGATATTGCCATCCATGACGATACGCAGACGCTCACCCACTTCCCTGACCCCATCCCCGATGTCTACGCGGGTAAAGCGCTGATCACTTCACTGGCATTACCCGCCGAGGCCACCACACTGACGGTGAATGGCAACTACCAGGGCACCCCTTGGCAAACGGCACTCGACATCAGTACACCAGTCAGTGATGCCGAGGGTATCGCGAGCCTGTGGGCACGCAGCAACATTGAGCACTTGATGGACGCACAGTGGCTGCTCGACGACGACACGCTGCACAAAGATGCGATCATCGATTTGTCCACGCGTTACGGAGTATTGAGTCAATGGACAAGCTTTCTGGCAGTCGACACCACACCCGTGCGCCCACCACACACCGAGCTGCAGCAGCGTAAGGTGCCCAATCTGATCCCTGCGGGTAGTATGCAAGCCGTGCCCATGCCACAAGGCGCCACAGGCGCTAATCTTTGGCTGGTGTGTGCGGCTGCGCTGTTACTGCTGTTACTGCTGTTTCTCTTGCTCGAGATCGCCTCTCGCCGCGCGAGGAGCTTGCCATGACACGATACACAACGGCCAAATGGGTCATTGCGACGCTCGCCATCATAGCCTCTGTACAGGGGGGCTGGGTTCACGCCAAAGCGCTGCTCGCGCAACACTTGTTGCAGCAAGCCTGGACTCGCACCGTCGTCAGTGGCCATGCGCAAAAACCCTGGCCCTGGGCAGATACCTATGCCGTTCTGCACCTGCACGTCCCACGCTTGGATCAAGATTTGATCGTATTGGAAGGCACATCAGGTGAGGCGATGGCCTTTGGCCCGGCACGGGTGACAAGCGGCGACTCGGAAGGTGACACCACCCAAGCAACGGTGATTGGCGGCCACAGAGACACGCATTTGCAGTTTTTGAGTCAACTTGAGACGGGAGATGACTTGGTTTTGAACCGGGCTGACGGCTCATCGCAACGCTACCAACTGACGGATACGTTTATTGCGGATGTCATGACTGACCAATTGCAGGTCGATGTGCACCAGGATGCATTGATCCTGATTACCTGTTACCCCTTTGACGCACTCGCCAGCGGGGGCCGTCTGCGCTTTATCGCGATAGCGACCCCCGTGGCGAAACCACCTTTAAAACTGCGCGCTCAACGTGCGCGCGGCGTGATCCGTTCGTAATCGGCGTCTGCAGGCAATAATGACCGATTCAGCACGCGCAGCTTGAGATTGCCCTGGCGCACCAACATCGCGGCATCACTCTCGCCCACCCACGACTTCATCGGTCCTTGCTGTTGCTTAGGAATACCGAGCGAGGCTGAGATCTCGGCCTCCAACGCATCCAGCGCCTGCCCTTCGTCTTTGGGTTCCATCTCAAGGTCAATTTGCTGCAACAGGCCGTCACGGAACTGGTAACCAGCTTTAAGGACCTTGTGGCGCGCGAGAAACACATTCGCAGGCGCATCAAACACACAGACCTGCAGCAAAGTGGCCTTTTTCTGTGTCGGCACGCCACCCTTCTCGGAGGTGCAACGCGCCTCTTGACCAAAATGACGCTGTGCGATCTTGAGCGTATCATCAACGCCCATGCCCAGACGCGTATCGCTGAGTGAGAAGCGATCTGTGTCCTGGACCAGCTTCAGCGCGTAAGAACTCGTCATACAACCTCCCAGGAGCAGAAAGCCCAATGCCAGTGATGTCGCGCGACCCCAGGAGCGCATCACTTGACACCCCGGCGTCGACCAACGCGAAAACCCAAACCCGCCAAAGCCAACAGCGCTAAGCCACCGAGTGCACCACCACCTCCAGAACTGCTGGAACCGCCCGAGCCATTGGAATCAGGTGTGACCGCATCTTCTGAATATTGACCGATCCAATCGAGAAACGAACTGGTCCGGGTGTACACGCCGTAGAACTCCGCCAGCGCACAACCATTGCCGTAGCTCACAACGCCTGCCTGCTGCAACTGACCATTGCTTTCAATAATGAGGGGGCCGCCACTGTCACCACCGCAACTGTCTTTACCACCGGCCTCAAAACCCGCGCAAATTTGGCTGGAGACGATCAAGCCCCCGTAGGAGCTATTGCAGACGCTATTGGAGACGACTGGCACATCGACCTCTTTCAATTTCTCAGGGTATCGGTCGGCCTCTTGGGTGAACGCATCGTAGCGTGTCGCTCCCCAGCCAATCACTGTTGCATCAGCGCCGGCAGAGACGGAATCCAGTGTGAGACGCATCGGTGTATCTGATACGGCGTTGGCGAGCTCAAGCAAAGCAATATCATTGGGCGAGGTGGTTTCTCTCGGGTCGTAGTTCTCGTGAGTAATGATATTGGTCACCACCAGCTCTTCCGGCTGACTGTTCAGATTGTCAATGCCCAGGACCACGCGAATACTCTCTGCGGGGAATTTAATGTATTCGCCTGAAGCATCTTCTACGAAGAAGCAATGCGCTGCACTCAAAACCCATTGATCATCGATCAGGGTGCCACCGCAAAACTGCCGATTAAATAGATTTGCGCCCACATCGGGTGATCGCACAATAGCGGCCATCCCCGGCCATTTATCGATACTGGTATATTGCCCACCGATGATTCGAGGCTGGATGTCAGCAGCCGCTGCCGACAGAGAAAAACTTCCGCAAAGCAGCGCCAACAAACTTCTATAACCAAATTTCATGATGCGTGATTCCATAAAACCTACAGCATTGTAGGCATTTGAAGTGGCAAATATGTGCCGCTATCCGTTCGGTCACGAAATGCGGCTCCCTAGTGATGCAAAGTCCTCGACATATCGGCGGCCTGCGGCCGCTTCTCCACATTGGCGGGCGTATCCTGTGATGCGTATCGAATCACCATAAACACAAAGAACTGCGCCCCGAAGATGAGAGAGGCCAACCACATATGCAATGGCTGAGCAAAAGCGGGCATATTCATCCGATCCATAGCGACACCCAGCAGGATCGTGGTCAAGACCAAGCCAGCCATGCCAATGCCCACGCGGCGCAGCACACGACTGCCTCGGCAATGCCGCCACAACTGCCACACCAGCCAAAGATTGGTGAATAAAATAATGGACGAAAAGGATCGATGAACCAGAAAAATAAGTGGCAAACTCTCTACCCAGAGATTGCGACTGCCGTAGTTGTAGTGATGCGCAATAATATCAACCGCCTCACGCACCTGCGTACCCATGGCCATTTGCAGCAAGGTCATGCCCATGGCCACTTTGAGTACTGTGGGTAATACCGGCGGCAAGCCTGCAACATCCTCGTTATAAAA
>DOIU01000071.1:8883-9014 GCA_003511825.1 Gammaproteobacteria bacterium
CTGCAACATCCTCGTTATAAAAAATAGTCTTCTGAGACCGGGTGATAGCGTAGACCAACATCCCCACAATGATCTGCGCAACAATCATATGTGCCGTGATCATGCCAGGCATGAGGTTACTTGCGACCACC
>DOIU01000530.1 GCA_003511825.1 Gammaproteobacteria bacterium
CGCGCTACGACGTCACCTCCAGCAAAACATTCAGCCGACTCAGCGATGCCACCATCGCCGATCAAGACGACGAAGAGCTGACATCGCGAGCGGGTATTGTGTATTTGTTTGATAATGGTGTGGCGCCCTATGCGGGATACGCAGAATCCTTCTTACCGTCAGCGGGCACCGATGCCGAAGGCAACGCATTCGAGCCGGAAACCGCAAGACAGTATGAGGTGGGTGTGAAGTACGAGCCACCGGGCTTTGATGGCATTTTTACGCTGGCCTTGTTTGATATCCAGCGGGATAACTTCGTCGGTCGAGATCCGGATTTCGTTGACTTCCAGACCGGTCGTGCCTTGTCGAGGGGCGTAGAAGTGGAAGCGTTTGCAACCCTGGACAACGGGCTCAGCGTGATCGCCAACTACAACTACCTGGAAACTGACATCGAAGACCATCCGAATCCAGACCTGGTCGGCAAGTCGGCGCCGCAAATTCCCGAGCACAAAGCGTCAGTTTGGCTGGATTATGACGTTCAGCGGGGGACGTTGGCCGGTCTTGGTCTCGGCGTCGGCGTACGCTACCAGTCGTCGACGTACTCCGATGATTTGAATACGATCAAAAACCCTGGGGTCACGCTGTTTGATGCAGCTGTGTACTACCAGTGGGATGCGTACAAGCTCTCTGTCAATGTCCAAAACCTGGAAGACGACGAGCATACTGCGGCCTGTTTTCAACGCTCTTCTTTGCTGTGCTCTTTTGGCGAGGGTCGATCGATTCGAGGAACGCTCAAAGTGCGCTGGTGATTGTGTCGGCTGTGCCAACCCATTGCCCCGAGTGTGCCGCTTGGGGCTGATGGCGTTGGCAGGACACTCACACATGAACGAGTGAGTTCTGCTATAAGGGGGCGATAGCCGTGACGTGAGAGCCCCGAGTATGCACAGAAGAGCGTTTTTAAAGGTCTGCCAACTGCTGGGCTTAGCCGCGCCGATGTTCACCGCATGCAGCAGCAGTAGTCGCGTGCGTGACGGCAGCTTTTCAGAACTGGAATGCGGAACCGTTTGCGAAGGGCGCATACGTGTATGACTATGAAGATTGGCGCGTGCTGCAACGACTGGGAGAAAGCGTTGACGAGCGCTTATTTTTTGCGGGCGATGCGTATACCCAAGGAGAAGACTGGAGCAGTGTCCACGCCGCGGCGCGTTCCGCGAGACGGGCTGTCACCGACATCTTGAGCAGCAGCTAAGGCATGTCACCCGGCGCACTGCGCTGGCTTCAATCATCAGACTTTATTGTCAGGCGTATTAGAGCGATTTGGCGTCCTCGTTTGCTTTGAGTGTTACATTGGTCTACACGCTGTTACGTTAATCCCGCGAATCAGTGGCTAGAGTCTCAGTACTAAGACATCCCTGAGGCAACGATTTCGCCATGTATACAACACCCCTAAAGCTCGCTGTCATGGCAGCCAGTGTTATTTTTATTAGCGCCTGTTCTTCTGACGATGCGGCAGAGACACCCGTCGACGCGCTCGTCTGGCGCAGCTGTGAGGCACGGCCGAACCTCGAATGCACCACGCTAAAAGTGCCGATGGATTACACGCGTGATGCATCGGAAGAGATCACATTGGGCATCAATCGCTTACCCGCCCTTGAGCAGCCCGCGCGCGGCTCGATACTGGTGAATCCGGGTGGTCCTGGCGGATCTGGCATGGCATTGGTAGAAGCGCTGTCTGAGACGGATTCAATCCCGAGCCGTATCCGCAATGCGTTTGATATCGTTGGCTTTGATCCGCGCGGCATCGGACGCAGCACGCCGGTGGATTGCAGTGAATTTGCCAGTGACGGAGCCAGCATTTACCTCGTGGATCGAGCCGCCATCGCATCCTATGCCAATGAGGCAATAGCGGTTGTACAAGCCTGTGCCGACAAGTATGGCAGTTACCTGCAACAGTTGGGTTCGCGCAATGTGGTTCGCGACATGGATGAAATCCGTATCGCACTGAACGAAGACACGCTGAATTTCATTGGCTATTCCTACGGTAGCCGGTTGGCTGGGTTGTATTTGCAGCACTACCCAGAGACCAGTGGTTCCCTGATCTTAGACGCCAGCATGAGCCCTGTCTCCCAGGTGATGACACTGACAGAGCAAGCCTTGCCGGCGATGCAAAAGAACTTGTTCGCGATGTTGGCGCAATGCGATCAGTTCGCCGAAGCGTGTAATGCGGATGATCTGCATCAGCAACTGATTGCCAAAGCCAACAGCCTGCGCGACGCAGGCAATGCAGAAGAGGCTGACTTGCTCACCGAGGTGGTTGTCTTGGCCATACAGTCACCCGAGTTAGGTGATTTTCTTATCGGACCCTTGTTGACTTATTTACAAACAGACGATTATTCGGAAATTGAAGTGACGTTGAACCTATTCGGTTTCGATGAGGAAGACTTACAAGGTGAAGACGACGAGACAGCGACCCTGGCCGTGCTGTGTGCAGACGACGCTAGCCGGCCAACGGTGGATGAGCTGGAAGCGGCGCTATCGCGCTTCAATAACGTATCTGACTTGCTGGCGGAATCGTCTGTTGCACAGGCGGCCAGTTGCGTGGGGTGGCCACAAGCCCTTGAACCGCTGCCCGAGATCACCACCCGCAATGCGCCGACATCCCTGGTGATTGCGGGTGCCAGTGATGCAAACACGCCGCAACGCTGGTCAGAAGAAATGGCCTCATCCATTGGTGGTTATCTCGTGGTGTCTGAACACCGGGGCCATACGGGTGTTTTTACCGAGGTGAGTGATTGCCTGGACGAAATCGCTGAGCAGTTCCTACTCGAACAGAAATTGCCAGACACGGACCGTTGTGAGGCCAATCCCGAGTGATGGCGGATTTATGGGGGCAGAGTTTGCGTAAATAGTCCAGTAATACGCATGTCACGAAGGAGGGGCAGTGGTTGTGAAAATCCACTGCCCCAATGCATTAGTTGCGTCCGGCAATCACGCCGCCATCGACATCCCAGATCGCGCCTGTCACCCAACGGCTGTTGTCCTGCAACAGAAACTGGATAGTGTTGGCCACATCGTCCGGTGTGCCGATGCGACCGATGGGATGAAAGTCATTAAAACCCGCCAACGCCTCATCCACTTGCGACGGATCAATAAACGCCTCGTAGATAGGGGTTTTCACCACCGCCGGTGAAACAGCATTGACGCGGATATTGTATTCTGCAAGTTCCATGGCCATGTGCTGGGTCAATGCGTGTAAGCCAGCTTTGGCCATGGAGTACGCCGAGGAGGGCGTCGCCTTAATCGCTTGCTTGGCCCACATGGAGCCGATGTGGACGATGGAACCGCCCCCGTTGTCAGCCATGTGTCTCGCGATGGCTTGCGCAATGAAAAATGTCGCCCTGTTCAAGTCCAGGTAGGTGTTGTAGTCTTCCGCGGTATGGTCCAAAAAAGGTTTAGGGCTAAAGTAGCCGGCCGCATTCACCAAATACTTGATATGCCGCTTCTCCTCGGCAATCCGCGCGATAACGTTGTTGACATCGTCCGAGTTATACAGGTTGGCGGGTAGTGTTTCGACATGGGCCTCGCCGTCCAGCATTGCCTTGGCACTGTTCAGTTTGTCGACGTTCTTGCCCAGGATGATTGTGTCAATGCCTTGGTCGGTGAGTTGTTTGGCGCAGGCCAGGCCCATGCCGCTGGACCCGCCGATGATAAATGCCACTGTAGGATGGTGCATGGGGTATCTCCATGTTGTTAAAAAGTGGCCACTAGCCTAGTCGAGATCGTGTGGCGCAAACAGTAAGCACAATTTGGTAAGGTAGGTACTTTTTGGTGTATCTTGATGAAATCCGAAAGAAAAAGAGTGAGGAAGTTTGCGCCGCATAAAAGTGCTCGCATGCTGGAAACCATCTACGGCTGCAAATGGTCACTCACTGTCTATCAGCTACTGGCGGCCGGCATCAATCGCCCCGGCGAAATGGTCCGTAGCGTTGACGGCCTGACCACCAAAGTGCTCAATGAATGCTTGCGCAAGAATACGCAATTCGGGATTTTAGAGCGTATCTCCTACAACGAAGTGCCCCCCCCGCGTGGAATACAACGTCACCGCGTTCGGCGTCAAATTTATGCGTGTTCTGGATGAGTTAGAGAAGCTCC
>DOIU01000235.1 GCA_003511825.1 Gammaproteobacteria bacterium
AGGACGTTTTTAGCATCGTCGATGAAGCGTCCCAGGCATTGCATTTTAGCCAAGAGCTATTAACCCACACCATTGAGCACATTGACCAAGGCATCAGTGTGGTCGATGAAAACCTCAATATTGTCGCTTGGAACAGCCGCTATCTGGAGCTGTACAGCTACCCGAAAGGGTTTATCTACGTGGGGCGCCCGATTGCGGACGTGATTCGCTTCAATGCGGAGGAGGGTGAGTGTGGCCCTGGCGAGGTGGAGGAGCACGTCAACAAGCGTTTGCTCTTTATGCGCGCTGGGACGGAGCACGCGTATCTGCGCTATCGCAAGGATGGTACGGTGTTGCAGATTCAAGGCAAGCCGATGCCGGGCGGTGGCTTTGTGACCAGTTTTACGGATATCACGGAGCATAAGAAAAACGAGCGAGAGCTGCGGGTGATCAATGAAAACCTCGAGCAGATCGTCGCTGGGCGCACACATGAGCTGTCTGTTCTGAACGCAGAGTTGTCGTCCGTTAACCAAGAGCTGGAAACGGCGATTCAGAGTAAGGTGAAGTTCCTTGCGGCGGTGAACCATGACGTGATGCAGCCGCTCAACGCCGCGCGCCTCTTTAGCTGTGCATTGGCGCAGTCAGTGGATGACAAGCAAGGCTTGACCGAACGTATCAACAGTTCCTTGCGGTCGGCTGAGGAAATCATCCACACCTTGCTGGACGTCTCTAAGCTGGACAGCGGCGCCATTACACCGCGATTGTCGGTCTTTTCCATTGCGGATGTGCTCGCCACACTGAGCAATGAATTCACGGTCATTGCGGCCGAAAAGAACATCACGCTCAAAACACTGCCCTGCGACCTGCGTGTGGAAAGTGATGCGCACTTATTGCGTCGGGTGTTGCAGAACTTTATCGCCAATGCTCTGCGCTATACGCCATGGGGTGGTCGCGTGACCATCGGTTGTCGACGCAAGGTCGATGCCGAGGGCAAGCGCGCGATAGAGATTCAGGTGTACGACACCGGGGTCGGTATACCGCCACACGACTTGGCGTCAATCTTTGAGGAATTCAAGCGCCTGGATAATCAGCTGGACGATAAGGGCAAAGGCGTAGGGCTCGGGCTTGCGATATGTCAGCGGATCAGTCGGATGTTGGATCACCCGCTCGCTGTGCGCTCGACGCCTGAGCGCGGCAGCATGTTCTCGATCCGCGTGCCGGTCAGCCAAGCGCGTCCGGCCGTCCCCGAGAAGCCCAGCGATGCCCAGGCAGGCGTGACGATGTTGGACGCCGAGGCACTGGATATCACCGTGCTCTGTATTGATAATGACCATGACATTCTCGATGGCATGAGCGTGTTGTTAAAGTCTTGGGGTTGTACTGTGCACGGCGTCACCTCACTGGCGCGAGCGCGGTTCAATATTTCGCAGTATCAGTATCGGCCGGACCTGATGCTCGTCGACTACCATTTGAACAACGATGAGAATGGGCTGGACGTCATGGATGTGCTGCGCGATGCCTTGGGCCATGGGATTCCCGGCGTACTCATCACCGCCGATGTCAGCACCGACGTGCGTGAACTGGCGCGCGAGCGTGGCTACAAGTACTTGAGTAAACCGCTGAATGCAGGGCGTTTGCGCAATATTGTCAGCCGTTTGGCCAAAGCCAAGGCGCGAGTGCGCCACGTGGGCTGAGGCCGGTCACACGATACGCTTACTCCATCGTATTGGGGTTGCTGACTTCCAGGTGTGTTTTGGCGACCATGGCTGCTTGGGTGCGGTTTTTGACGTCGAGCTTGCGGAAGATTTCTGTCAGGTGTGCCTTGATCGTGGCTTCCGTGACACAGACTTCGTCGGCAATTTCTTTGTTCTTGCGACCATCCACCAGCATCATCAATACGCGGAATTGACTCGGCGTTAAGGTCGCTACCTTATCGACAAAGTCGCGTGTGCGTTGTTGCACTTCGGCGATATGCGCCTTGACGTCTTGCGGCAGCCAGACCTGGCCGTTCAAGATGCTCTCTATGGCTTTCACGATGGTGGCGATATCGGCGGATTTGGGGATAAAGCCCGAAGCCCCATGCTCCACGGCGCGGGCGATAATCTCGGGTTCTTCGTTAGCAGAAATCATAGCCACCGGTATGTCTGGGCAGCGCAAGCCGAGAAAGTGCAAGGTGGAGAACCCAACCGCGCCCGGCATATGCAAATCCAGCAACACCACGTCGGCGTCGTCGTGTTCGGCGATGAGTCGCTGCAACTCCGAGAATGAGCCGCAACAAATCATTTCCGGGTCTCCCATCGCAGCAGAGACGCCTTGTTTGAGTGCGTCCCGAAAAAGTGGGTGATCGTCGGCAATAATGATTTTACTGGCGGTGTACATGAGCCCGTTAGCTAACTGGATGCGCTGTGCCTGCAATGAGACGCGCAGTGTAACACGAAGCGCGCTGCTCAGCAGGCCCTCTGATGAGACGGGCGGTATCGGCAACGTGGCTGCCGGGAGCATGCCATAAGTGCGCGCATCGCTCGATGGACGCTCTGCGTGTCAGTGGTGACGATTGTTCACTGTCTGTTTATCGTCTGCCACCGAATTTTAGACTTTGGACTAATGGCTGCGGGATTCACGCCTCTGCAATAATCACTCTCGCAACAGGGCATTTTGTGCTCTGTATGAGGCGTGCAGGCTTATCGCCAAAAACGGCCTTAACCGGGCAGTGTGTATGCACAGCTGTCAGTCGGATGAGGGCCTAACTTGTAAAACGCTGTGTTCAAGCGATGAGTCATTGAGGAAAGGGTTAAGGAATGCAGGAAGACGCGGGGAAAGACCAACCGCCCAAGGGAGCAACGTATTTCTTGTGCCATCAGTTAAACGCGCAGTATGGCGACGCGCGCGTGGTCCGTGACGTTTCGTTCGGACTGAAGGAGGGGGAGATTGTCGCCTTATTGGGACCCTGCGGTGCGGGCAAAACGGCCGTGTTGCGCACGCTTGCTCGTTCCGCAGAGCCCTATTTGCGCAGTGGCGAAATCTGGCTTGAGGGTGAGCCTGTACACGATAAACAGGCCTTTGAAGCCGCGCAGATCGGCATTCAGCTGGTACCCGAGGGGCGGCGGATCATTCCGGGGCTGACGGTGGAAGAAAATCTCGAATTGGCCCAGATAGCCGGCTTGCCTGGTTGGAGCTATGAGCGCATTTATGGCTTGTTTCCCTGCCTCGAGGCACGCCGCCAAGACGACGGTACGGTGATGTCGGCGGGAGAGCAGCAAATGCTTGCCATCGCCCGCGCGTTGTCTCGCGATGCCAAGCTGCTGTTATTGGACGAACCCTACGCCGATTTACCGAATGATGCGCGGCGAGAGATCGAGCATGCGCTGCTGAAAGTGAAGCAATACGGCATTACCACGGTGATTGTCGAGCGCCAGGCAGCGGCTGTATTGGATATCGCAGACAGTGCGATCATCATGGACGAGGGGCAAGTGGTCTTTCGTGGCCCAGCTTACCAAGCCAGAGCCGATGATACCGTCCGTGAAGCGAATCTTGTGGTGTAGGGCGTGGCTCGGCCCTAGCCGTGGCACTTAATCTGAACAGTATAGCTTTTGGCTTCCGCCGCCAGTTCTACGGTGGACTTCTCGGTGAGATCGGCGTAGTCCGCAATGTGGTAATCGATCTGATTGCGACGTAAAAACGCCCGAATGGATGCGGATTTCACCGCGAAATTGACGTTCTGAGCCAGATCACCGGTGTATCGTGACAGCTCCAAGGCGTTCAGCTTGCTTTGCACAATACCCGCCACCAAACCGCGCTGATTAATCACCGGACCACCGCTGTTGCCGGCCTGAATCGGGGCCGTGATCTGATAGACATTGGTGTCGTCCTGAATACCCAGCATGGAGCTGATGTTGCCCGTGGTCAGGTTGATGGATGAACTCAGCACGCCGTGCAGCGGGTAACCCAGCGTCAGAATGTGCTCGCCCAAGCGCTCGCCTTTGTGGGTGGCGTTAAAGCGGGCATGGCGCGGTGAGGTGTAGCCGGTTGCGAGCACGGCGATATCCCGTTCGGCATCGCTGTTCACGATATGTGCGGTGTGAGGCTGGCCGCCGATGTCAATGGTGAGCGCGGCGCACTGGGCCACCACATGCTGATTGGTGACCACATGCCCACCGCGATTGACAAAAAAGCCTGTTCCTGTGGAGGCCAAATCCAGCGTTTGATGCGCAACGAGCGCGCGGGAATCGGGGCGCTCGGGGCGGCTTTGCGCCAAGCGTTGCGTCAGCATCGGCGCTTCATCGCGGAGGAGGCTCTCCAGGACGCGCTCGGTGGCACGGGCATAGAGTGCGTAAAATGCGCGGTTATCCAGCCTGTCAGGGCTGAGGGTTTGAATCACCGTTTGGCGATAGAGTTCCTCACCGTGCGCGTTATAGAGTTGGGCGGTCAATACGCCCTTCAAATGCTCGCGTTGGTGAGCGCTCACATAAGATTCCGCGTTGAGCTTCAGAATAAAGTCCGTGGGTCTGTCAAAGCTGAGCGGACGCACGTCGGAGAAAAATGCCGCGCTGACGTCGAGTGCAGCGGCATTGAGATCCAATCCGGGGCTGACATCCAGTGACACAAGCTCATCACTGAGGACAAAGCTTTCGTGCTTAATTTGCTGAGGCACATGCACTTGAACGCGCGCATCAAGCGTGCGCACCGCATGGTGCTCAGCAGGGCGCTCCGCAACGCGTTTGGTCGGGCCGACAGGTCCATGGGCACATGCCTGCAAGATGAGACCGATGATGGTTATTATTATTGTGAGCGGTGCTCGCATCGCTGTTCCCCAGGGACCTGTCGTCGTGACGCTGAAGCATTTCGTGCGCGCGAAACCCTTCAATGTGAGGTTTCGACGGCACCCGACGAAGGCTTAAAACCGAAGCAGCACAGTGCCACACAGATCACTGTTCACCGTTTTCTGATGAGGCCTGAGGCGCAAAGTGCGACCTGAGGCACAGACAACCGTCAGCCAGGGTGTTGGCGCAGGCGCGCGCTGATGGCGTTCATAAAAATGCCATAAGCGGGGACGAACAAGGCGAGGCTGATCGCCAGTTTAAAGCCGTAGTCCACGATGGCGATCTCGGGCCAATGCTCCGCCATAAAGGTATCGCTGCTGCGGTAAAATGCGATGCTGAAAAAGAGCAGCGTGTCGATAAAACCGCCGATCACGGTCGATAAGGCTGGCGCCACCCACCAGGCGTGGTGAGCGCGAAAATAGCTGAATACTCGCACGTCCAGTAGCTGCCCCGCCAGATACGCGAGCAGACTGGCGACTGCGATGCGCGCGACAAAGGTATTTAGCTGCGAGAAACCGCTGAAGCCTTGAAACACACCTTGATAAAACAACACGGAGAACACATAGGAGATCACCAGCGCAGGCAGCATCGCGCCGAGGATTATCCGCCGGGCCGTGGCGGCGCCATAGATCCGAACGGTAAGGTCCGTGGCCAGAAAGACCAGCGGGAAGGAGACCGCACCCCACGTCGTATGCAGACCCAAAAACTGCACTGGAATCTGCACCAGGTAGTTGCTGGCGGCAATGATCAGCAAATGCACAGCGATTAGCGCAAGCAAAATACTTCGGGCGGCAGGGGGTAATACAGTCGACATGATGGGCCTTTTTGGTGTTTGGGGTGAGGGAACCCAAGCGCAACAAAGCTGCGAACCTATCGCAGCGAGAGGCGGCAAGTCTACCGCAATGCTCGGGCGAATGCAGCGCCGATACGGATCGTTGGGGGGAGCTCTGGCATTTCCCCCCAAGACAACGGACAATACGCGCTTGATTGAACGGCGCACCCACAGCGCCACGTATACCGGAGCCTGTGTTCATGTCCAACATCATTGATGGAAAAGCGTTTGCCGCCCGACTGCGGGAGACCCTTGCCACCCAAGTTGCCCATCTCAAGCGCGAACAGGGTCTGACCCCCGGGCTTGCAGTTGTCTTGGTGGGCGAAGACCCGGCCAGCCAGGTGTATGTGCGCAATAAGGGCCGCCAGACCCGCGAAGCTGGGATGTCTTCCTTTGAATATCGGTTACCGGATACCGCCGAGCAATCCGAGTTGCTCGCTCTGGTGGATAAGCTCAATCGCGATGACGCAGTACACGGTATTTTGGTGCAACTGCCGCTGCCGGCGCAGATCGATGCCGAGGCCGTGATCAATGCCATTGCGCCGAACAAGGACGTTGATGGCTTTCATCTGACGAATGTCGGGCGGCTCTCCATTGGTGCCGAGGGGATTGTGCCCTGCACGCCGCTTGGCAGCCTCATGTTACTCAAAGATCGACTCGGTGACTTGTCAGGCTTACATGCGGTTGTGGTGGGGCGGTCCAATATTGTTGGTAAACCGGTGGCGGCGTTGCTGTTGCAACAGAACTGCACCGTGACGATAGCGCATTCATGCACACGCAATCTAGCTGACGAATGCCGCCGTGCAGATATTTTGGTCGCTGCGGTGGGCCGACCGCAGATGATTCAAGGCGATTGGATCAAGCCGGGTGCGACGGTGATCGATGTCGGCATCAATCGCATTGCGGCTGACGGCGGTAAGACGCGTCTCGTGGGTGATGTGGACTTTGCCAGCGCCTCTGACGTGGCTGGCGCGATCACACCAGTGCCAGGTGGCGTGGGCCCGATGACGATTGCCTGCCTACTACACAACACCGTACAGCAAGCCTGCCGAATTGCAGGTGTGCCACTGCCCGCAGCCTGATCGACTGCGGGCGCGAGGGTGCGTTGAGCTACTCGTTTTCTTCGTTGGCGAGGAACATCCAGGTTTCCACCACGGTGTCGGGGTTGAGCGACACACTGGAGATACCTTGCTCCATCAGCCAGCGCGCAAGGTCGGGGTGATCTGACGGGCCTTGGCCGCAAATACCGATGTATTTGCCGGCTTTATGGGCCGCACTGATGGCCATGGCGATCAGTTTCTTCACGGCGGGGTCACGCTCATCAAAGAGATGCGCGATCAAGCCGGAGTCACGGTCCAATCCAAGCGAGAGTTGCGTTAAGTCATTAGAGCCGATCGAGAAACCATCAAAGCGCTCAAGGAACTCATCGGCGAGCAGCGCGTTACTGGGGATCTCGCACATCATGATCAACTTAAGGTCATTATCGCCGCGCTTGAGGCTATTTTCCGCGAGCAGATCAATGACTTGGTCCGCTTCTTCTAATGTGCGTACAAAGGGGACCATGACTTGTAAATTCGTCAAGCCCATCTCATCGCGCACGGTGCGGATTGCGCGGCACTCCAATTCAAAGCACTCTTGAAAAAACGACGACACATAGCGTGAGGCACCCCGAAAGCCAATCATGGGGTTTTCTTCCTCGGGTTCAAACAGCTGTCCACCGATCATGCTAGCGTATTCGTTGGACTTAAAGTCAGACATGCGCAAGATAACGGGCTCGGGGGCAAAGGCAGCAGCCAGTGTCGCGATGCCCTCGGTGATCTTGTCCACGTAGAAACTGACCGGGTCTGCATAACCGGCCATGTGGGCATCAATGTTGGCGCGGATG
>DOIU01000449.1 GCA_003511825.1 Gammaproteobacteria bacterium
GCTCTCCATTTGGATACGCAAGCCTGGAGAGGGGAATGGCGCGGCGAGTTTGCAGCATTGATGTCTGAGCTCGGCGAAATGCAAATGCAGCTCAATCAGCGCACGCAGATTGAGCAGCGCTACGCCCAGGAAAACAACCGCACTCTGAAGGCGCTGGACAGCGTCGCCAATGCCGTCATGATCTCGGGCGCTGACGACAAGATCGTATACCTCAACACGGCGGCAACCCAATTGATGCTAAACATCGAGGCGGAAGTCAGAAGCATCCAGCCCGACTTTATCGCGTCGCAACTCCTTGGACGACATATCGACGTCTTTAAGCAGCACAGACAGGGGAGCGAATCGATGATTGACGACAGTGGCGCCGCACACGTCTACGAACTGCAGCTCGGCAATATGGTGGTCGAAATGACCGTCAATGCCATCACGGAAAACACCGATCAACGTCTCGGCACCGTCGTGGAATGGCGAGACCTCACGCCAGAGCGTCGGGTTGTCGATGAAGTGAGTCGTGTGGTCGCCGGTGCGCAATGCGGCAACCTCGACCAGAGCGTGTCGCTCGATGGCAAAGAAGGTGTCTTTCTCGCCTTGAGTGAAAGCGTGAATGACATGATCACGATCACGCGAGACGTGATCCAAGACACCGCACGCGTGCTCGGCGCGCTGGCCAATGGTGATCTGAATGAGACCATCGCCAATGACTACCAGGGCGCCTATGGGGCGCTCAAGCAGGACGCGAATCGTACGGTAGAGAATCTCAAAGAGGTGGTTGCGCGCATTCAAGCCTCAACCTCTGAGGTCCGCCAGGCTGCCGCTGAAATTGACAACGGCAATCAGAGCCTTGGGATGCGCACCGAGCAAACAGCAGACAGCTTGCAAAGCACATCAGCGAGTATTGAAGAAATCACGAGTGCCGTACAACGCAGCGCTGAGAACCTGGTGCGTGCCAGAGAACTCGTCAATGAGACCAATTCACGCGCCGAGAACGGCGGCGCCGTCGTCGATCGCGCGATCGACGCCATGCAGCAGATTAATACCTCCAGCACAAAGATTTCGGATATCACCACGGTGATCAATGAAATCGCGTTTCAGACAAACTTGCTGGCGCTTAACGCGGCCGTTGAGTCGGCGCGCGCCGGCGAGCACGGTAAAGGTTTTGCGGTTGTCGCCAGTGAAGTGCGCAACCTCGCGAGTCGCTGTGCCGTGGCGGCAAAAGAAATTCGCGACCTGATCGAAACCAGCATCGCCAAAGTGGAGAACGGGCAAAAGCTCGTTGATCAGACCGGTGCCAATCTGCACGATATCGTCGACAGCATCCGCGAAGTTGCCGCCTTGGTGAACGACATCTCGATCAGTGGCAAAGAGCAAGCTCTCGGTCTGGAACAGATCAACGAAGCCGTCACACGCATTGACACCGCGACCCAAGAAAATGCAGCCCTGGTTCGGGAAGTCTCATCCGCGAGTTCGCTCGCGTCGCAACAGAGCCGTGAACTCAACGGCACGATTGACTTCTTCACCTTGGACCTTGCGTCGTCCTCGCCGTCAGGGCAGGGCGCTGAGCGCGACGCTGCATAACCAGGCGCTTCACCGATTTCACGATCAGTCTCGTCGCTCAGGTGATGCCCCGCTGATAGCGGTATTTGGATCGCACCGGCCCCAGTGCCGGTTGATGCAAATGCGAACCACTATCAATGCTAGAGCAGTGTGTCATAATACGCAGGTTGTTCTTTCTGGAAGCCTGCGGCATGTCCGAGTCCCTCGATACCTTGTTCCGCCAATGCGCGCGTGATCTCAACCGCTTGGCGCACCACCGATTGGGTTGCCCGGAAGATGCCGCTGATGTTGTGCAGGATGCGTTTGTGCGCTACGCCGGCATGGTAGAAAAAGGCACCACGGAACATGTCGTTACACCGCGATTCTTTCTCTCACGCATCGTCTCCAATCTCATCATTGATCGACTCAGAGTGCAGCGTCGGCGGGGCGTGCACGGTTCGCTGGACGAAGCCGGGCTGGATATTGTTGACCCGCGTCCCGCGCCCAGCCAGCTGCTTGAGTATCGCGAGCAACTCAAGTTACTGGCCCAAGCGTTGGATGAGTTGCCCGAGAATTGCCGCAAAGCGATTCTGCTCAATCGCCTGGAAGGGTACACGCACAAGCAAATTGCCGAGCAACTCGGTGTGTCATCGAGTATGGTCACCAAATACATCATGCGCGCCCTGAAACACTGCGCGATACGTCTAGGCACTGTGGCATAGGGTAGGAAGGATTACCCTTCTGCGCGAGTCATTCGTCTTCTTTAGTAAGGAGGCGCGTACCCACAACTATGCAAGATTCATCATCCAAAGCAGAGAAAGGCCACGACGACAGCGACGGGGATGCCCTCGATCCCTTGTCGGAAAGGGCGCTAGAGTGGTTGGTGCTTCTGCATTCTGGCGAGGAGACCGAGCAAGACTGGCAGGCGTACGAGCATTGGAAGACCGCCGACCCGGCGCATGCCGCGGCCTGCACCCAGGCTGAGGCGCTGTGGGCCAGCATTGGCCCAGCGGTGCGGCGACCACGCCTCAAGAAAGCCGCAACCCGGGTGCTGTCTGTTTTATTACTCGTGAGCGGACTGGTCGTGCTGCTGATGCAAGCCCAGGTATTGCCCAGTGCCACAAGCTTGATGGCGGCGTATCGCACGCCTATCGATGACGGGCGACAGATCACGCTGGATGATGGTTCTCAGCTGCAAATGGATGCCAATACGCAATTGGACGTGGCGTTTACCGACGATCTTCGACAGGTGACCTTATACGGCGGTCAGGTCCACATAGCTGTTGCCCCCGATACGTCACGCCCCTTTGAAGTGATCGCTTCTGACGTCATCGTGCGCGCTCTGGGCACAGCGTTTAACGTCCGGGTGCGCCGCGACGCGGTGGATGTCTTGGTCACTGAGCATGCGGTCAGCGTTCGCGCCCATCCGGAGTCCGATGCCGTTATTGCCACCACGCAGGTAGAGGCTGGTCAGGGCTTGCGCTATAGCCGAGAGTCAGGCATCAGCCCCGCTGCGCCGATGGATGTGAACACACGCCTGGCCTGGCGACGCGGCCGCCTCATCTTTAACGACCAGCCCTTGTACCAGGTACTGCAAGATATCCAACCCTACACCGGCCGTAAGATTGTGGTGCTCAAGGCCGGCGTCAAGCAACGGCATGTGACAGGCAT
>DOIU01000455.1 GCA_003511825.1 Gammaproteobacteria bacterium
TAGAAGGCATGAATGCGATAAATACGCGCTGGCAGCGGGGTCTGATTGATTGTGTCAATGGCATTCAATCACCCTGATCGTTGAGACCCGCTGACGTATCGAATTTACTCCGTTTGCGCGAGATTAGCGTGCGGAATTTTTTCATATTGTCATCGGCGTACAACACCGCGTCGCAGAATTGATCATACGCGTTCATGTCGGGCACGGAGACAATCAAGACAAAGTCACACTCCCCGGTGACTTGGTAACACTGCTTCACGGCCGACGCCGCCAACACACGGTTTTCAAAGCGTTGATAGAGTGTTTTATGGTCGCGCTCCATCGTGACTTCGACCACCAGATACAGCCATTCGCCGGTGACTTCCGGATTGAGCAAAGCGACAACGCGGTCAATCACGCCGGCGGCTCGCAAACGCTTGACGCGTTTCAGGCAGGCAGAGGGAGACAAGCCGATGTCGTCTGCCAAGGCCTGATTGGTCACGTCGGCATTGCTTTGTAGTGCATGGAGTATGCGACGATCCAACGGGTCTAGGTGCATATTATGTCCCTCTGGCACGGCAAAACGACACAATATTATTCGATATCTCCAAATTTCGCATCATATTCTGCACTGCGGCCTCTATAGTGTGTGCTTGGAGTTGTTGGGGTAGCGGTATGCAGACAACAAAGCGATGGCGGGTGTCAGCGCGGGTGCTTTTGGTGGAATCGGTGCAGGTCTACTGGATACTGCTCAAAATCATGGTGCCGGCATTGATCATCGTGAAGTGCTTGCAGATGGTGGGTGCCGTGGATGCCTTAGGCGACGTCTTCTCGCCAGTCATGTCCCTGATCGGCTTACCCGCTGTGCTGGGTGTTGTGTGGGCGACCACCTTGCCGACCAATATCCTGACCGGCATTGTGGTGTTTTTTCAAATCGCGGCGCATTTGCCGCTGACGGTTGAACATGTCACGATCCTCGGGACCTTAATGCTGATTGGTCACTCGCTCCCGATTGAAGGCGCCGTCGCCCGCAAGGCCGGCATCACTTGGTGGGCAACACTTGCGTGGCGGGTGGGCGGCGCGCTGGTCTTGGGCGCCCTATTGCATCACCTGTACTCGGGACTGGACATTTACCAAACGCCAGCACAATACCTGTGGACCGTCGAGGTACCCGATACCTCCTTGCGCGGATGGGCACTGGCGCAGATACAGACACTGGCGTCAATCTTCGTCATCATCGTTGTATTGATCTGCTTTTTGCGCGCACTCAAAGCCGTAGGGCTCGAGCGCTGGATACACCTTGCATTAATGCCGCTGTTGCGTTTTTTAGGCATCAGCAAAAACGCTGCGAATGTCACGGTGATCGGGGTCGCTCTGGGCCTCAGCTATGGTGCCGGCTTATTAATTCGCGACTTGGAGCAAGGCGTCATGAGTCGCCGTGACGCCTATCTCGCCTTGAGCTTTCTTGGGCTCGCCCACAGCTTGATTGAAGACACCCTGCTGGTCATGGCGATCAGCGCGGAGCTGTCCGGCATTTTGTGGGCACGACTGCTCTTTGCCATCCTGGCAATTGCATGCCTGGCACGCGTTCTGAGGCGCCGTGAAGCCCGCGCTCAGATCAAACATCCACGCTAATCAACGCCCTGGTTCGAGGTGCGTTAGTCGTGATCAGTTAGCCGGTGATTTTGCGCTTTCGGTGGCTTGTCCACCTTGTGCATCGCTTTTCTTCACCATCTCGGTGATACGAAACTGATTATCACGCCCTTTTTTGACGGTAAACTGCACGTCGTCGCCCACCTGAAAGCCAGACAGATCAACCCGCCGGGTCACGGGCAAATCCATACGCATACCCATCCATTTCAGCGCGGGAATGGGCCCGTGCGTGAGATTCACCGTTTTACCCGGCATATCAATGGCGTGTAAGGTGCCTGTGCCCTCCCCTTGCTGAGCTGCGGTGGCGGCGTGGCCGCGCGCGGCATTCGCGGGTTCGGGTGCTTGCTCCGCGAAGGTCGGTGTACTGCATACGGCAATGGCGATAAAGATCCGTAGGGTGTTTGCGTTAACCATAGTGTTAAGTCTCTGTTGTTGGAGTGAATGCGGTGAGCGTTGACAAGCGCCTGCCCTCCCACAAAAAATACATCACTGGTATTACAATCAAGGTCATTAAGGTGGTGCTGACCATGCCGCCGACCATGGGCAAGGCGATGCGACGCATCACGTCTGCGCCCGGACCTTCGGTGAGAAAAATAGGCAGTAAACCGGCAATAATAACGGACACGGTCATCAACTTCGGTCGCACCCGCAGGGCCGCACCGGCCATAATGGCCGCGAACAGCTCCCCACGGTTGCCGGGGGGCATGGTGCGCACTTGTTGATCGATATAGATCAGCATGACGATTGCGGTTTCCACCGCAATCCCTCCCAACGCAATAAACCCGACAGCCACGGCGACAGACAGGTTGTACCCCGCCAAGTGCACCGCCCATAAGCCGCCGACCAGCCCGAACGGCAGCGCGGTCATCACCATCAAAGTGCGATCAAGGCGGTTGAAGTGAATCAACAGCAGCAACAAAATAATCGCCGCTGCGGCCGGAATGGCGATCTTTAATCGTGCACGCGCTTCCAGCATTTGCTCGTATTGGCCAGACCACGTGATCGCATAGCCTGGCGGTAATGCAACTTGTTCGGCGACGCGACCGCGTGCATCCTCCACAAAGCCACCAATGTCTCGCCCATCAATGTCCACAAACACCCAACCGGTGAGTCGCGCGTCTTCAGACTTGATCATGGGTGGACCTTCGGCAAAGGTGATCACCGAGACTTCACCCAGCGGAATGTGCATCCCGTTGGGTGTCGGCACCAGTATCTCCGCAAGGTCCTGGATGGATTCACGAAACGGTCGGTCGTAGCGCAGCATGATGTTGTAGCGCTCGCGCCCCTGAACACTCTCGGCGACCTTCATGCCACCCAGCGCGGTTTGAATAATCGACTGAAACACGCCGAGGTCGATATTGCGTCGTGCCAGCTCGGCGCGATTGGGGGTAATCTCAAGGTATTTACCGCCAGTCACGCGATCAGCAAATGCGCTGCGGGTGCCCGGCACCTGTTTCACCGCCGCCTCCACATCCAGGGCAATCCCAGCAATGGTGTCCAGATCGGGCCCCGAGATCTTGATACCGACCGGCGTGCGAATACCTGTGGAAATCATGTCCATGCGGATTTTGATCGGATACCCCCAGCTGTTGACCAAGCCCGGAAACCTCACGCGTTCATCAAGCGCTTGCGTGAGTGCCGCGATATCCATGCCCGGACGCCATTGGTCGCGCGGTTTGAGGCGTATCCAGCTCTCAATCATGGAGATCGGTGCCGGATCGGTCGCGGTATCGGCGCGGCCGACCTTACCAAACACCTGTTCAACCTCGGGCACGGTGCGGATCAGTCGGTTGGTTTGCGCCAGAACGTCTTTTGCCTTGGTGATGGACACGCCGGGCAAGGTGGTCGGCATGTACAGCAGTTCGCCCTCGTACAGCGCCGGCATGAACTCCGAGCCGAGTTTAGACAGTGGATAGGCGACGCTGGCAATGCCCGCCGCCGCGACCAGCAAGGTGACCCAACGCAGTTTCAGCGACACCCGCAAAATGGGTTTGTACAGCGCCACAAACAAGCGGTTAAGCGGGTTGGCCTCTTCGCGGCGTATTTTTCCGCGAATCAGCCACAGCATTAACACGGGCACAATCGTCACCGACACCACCGCCGCAAACGCCATGGCGTAGGTTTTCGTATAGGCCAAGGGTGCGAACAAGCGATGGCTCTCCCCCGTCAACGCAAACACCGGTAAAAACGAGACCGTGATGATCAACAGGCTAAAAAACAAGCCTGGCCCGACTTCTTTGGCCGACTGCAGCAGCGCCGCCTGGCGCGTTTTGGCATCGGCGTCATTGGGCAGATCACTGAGTTTGCGGTGCGCGTTATCCACCATCACGATAGACGCATCGACCATGGCACCAATCGCAATGGCAATGCCGCCCAAGGACATGATATTCGCCGTGATGCCCTGCGCGGACATCACCATAAACGCACCGAGCACACCGAGCGGCAAGGTGATGATGGCCACCAACGCTGAGCGCACATGCAGTAAAAAGATCAAACACACCAGCGCCACCACTAGCCCCTCTTCCAGCAATTTGTGGTTGAGGTAGTTCACGGCGCCGCGAATCAGCGGTGCACGGTTGTAGACCGTCTGGATTTCCACGCCATCGGGCAGGCCTTGACGCAAGGTGTCAAGCTTGCGCTCAACAGCGTCAATCACGCTGAGTGCGTTTTCACCCGAGCGCATCACCACAATCCCGCCGACCACTTCGCCTTCGCCGTCGAGTTCGACCACGCCGCGACGCAGCTCTGGCCCTTCGAGCACGCGCGCCACATCGGTGAGCAACACCGGCGTGCCATTGCGTGCCATCACCACCACGTCCTGCAGATCGGCCAGGGATGAGACATAGCCACGAGAGCGAATCATCAGCTCAGTCTCGGCTTGTTCCAGCACGCGGCCGCCAACCTCCATGCTGGCAGATGCAATCGCTTCGCGCACGCGCACCAGTGGGATGTCGTACGCGCGCAACCGGTTGGGATCGATCAGGACTTGGTACTCGCGGACAAGGCCACCGACGGCAGCGACCTCAGAGACTCCCGGCACGGTCGCGAGCTCAAAGCGCAAAAACCAATCCTGCAACGCGCGCAGCTGTGCCAGATCATGGCGACCACTGCGATCGAGTAAGGCGTACTGGTATATCCAGCCCACCCCAGTGGCATCCGGCCCCAGTCGCGGCGTCGCATTTTGCGGTAAGTCCTTTTGCGCGGTGGCCAGGGCTTCCGCCACCCGACTGCGTGCCCAATAATCATCCACCCCGTCCTGAAAAATCACGTACACGAAACTGGTGCCAAACAGCGAAAAACCGCGTACGGCTTGCGTTTTGGGTAAGCCCAATAAGGTACTTGATAGCGGATAGGTCACCAAGTCTTCGACGATTTGCGGTGCTTGCCCCGGGAAATCCGTGCGTATAATGACCTGCGTATCCGACAAATCAGGGATGGCATCCAACGGTGTGCGTTCGATCGCCAACACACCTGCGACCGCTAGCGCCAGGGTGCAGATCACCACGATCAGCGGATTGTGCACTGACCAGGCAATCACGCCCGCCACCCAGGAGCGTGTGGGATCTGTGCCACCCATGCCCTCATCGCGCGGCATCATTGCACCCACTCCCCGGCACTCTGTCCGTAGGGGTTGTACGCCTGCTGCCCGAGTTGCAGCCACAGGCGGCCATCGTCGGCGTCTTGATACAGCCGCACGTCTTTCTCGCGATAGTAGGCCGGCTTGCCTTCCAACACCCAAGGCTGTAAGGCTTTAACCAATGCATCCAGAGCATTTTGCAATTGCGTCTCTGTCCGAGCGGCTTGTGCGCGCGCAACGGCGGCCCGCGCGTTATCCAATACCGGCCCCAGGCGTGTTTGCCCATACACCGGCCAGAGCATATCCCTGATCTCGCGCGCCGGTTGCAATTGCAAGGGAATCACGTCGTAGCCATCCACCAGCGCCTCGTGAATATACAGCCCGGCATCCACAAGGTGATCGACCATCGCCATCTGCATGCGGCTTAGCGTGAGGTCGGGGAGGTCTTGTTTCAGCCGTGCGAGCTTGTCAAAGGCCTCGCGCAACGCACTCTCTGAATCGAGCAGAAACTGGCCCGACACCACAATCCGATCGCCAAGTGCGACACCCTCTAGCACTTCAGTAAAACCGCCGCCACTGAGCCCGGTGCGCACACGTTGGGGTTGAAACCGCCCCTCTCCCAACGCCACCACCACGTAAGTGCCTTCAGCTGACATCAGTAACGCACTGTCTGGCACCGCCAGTCGCTGGTCGCGCGCCGCTTCAAACACGATGTCAGCATAGGCGCCTGGGCGCAGCAGACCAGCCGCGTTATCGACCGCCATGCGCACCCGACCGGTACGGCTGGTGGCGTCGACAGTGGGATGGATATAGTCAATACGGGTTTCAATCAACCGGCCGGGGAGATTGGGCAGCGCCACATTCACTGGTGTATCGGCATCCAGACTCGGCATGTCTTTTTCGGCGACCGCCGCGTTGATCCACACCTGGCTGTAGTCTTGGATCACTGCCAGCGTCTCACCGGGACGCACAAACGCGCCCTCGCGCACGTTCAACACGCTGACAGTGCCGGTGGCGTTGGCGTAAAACGGAACGGTCTCCATCACCCGCCCCCGGCGACGCAATTGCTTGAGTAAGGTCTCAGAGACACCCAAAGCGCGCAAGCGCAATGCGCTGGCGTCGATGCGGGGTTGGCTGTTGCGTTCTACAGCACTCAAGTAATCCCGTTGCGCCGTGATCAGATCAGGACTGAAAAGGCGAAAGACCTCATCGCCCCGCTTTACTGGGTCACCCACCGCAGTGACGGCAAGGCTGTCAATCCAGCCACTGACGCGGCTGGAGACCTCGCTGCGCACGCGCTCGTTCTCAGCGACTACGCCGTAGGCGCGAATGCGGCGCCCGAAGGTCGCGTGTTCGACCTTGCCATAGCGTACTCCCATGTTCTGCACCGTCTCGGCCGGCACCTGAATGGCGGCGCGCTCGGCGCGATCACCGGGCGCTGCGAAGGTTTTTGGCCCGCTTTGCAAGGCCACCAGATCCATGCCACAGATGGGACAAGTCCCCATCTCGTCCGCAATATAGTGCGGGTGCATCGGGCAGGTGTATTGGGTGTTGCCAAGGCGTTCGGGCTCGGCCGCCACCGCGAGCTTGCTGATCAACACCATCAGCGCGATGCCGACGTATACGTGGGGGAATGACAGATTTTTCATCGGGCGTCCTCCATCAGGAGTGCATTGATACGGGCAGCGGCAATGGTGCGTCGCGCCCGGTGTTTGGCGAGGTCAATGTCCAGGGTGAGGCTCTGCATCGCGGGTCGGATCACGTCTTCCAGTGAGCCGTCGCCAGCTTCATAACGTCGCCGGTTCGCCTTCTCAAGGTCGCGCAAGTGTTGGCGACGCACTGCAAGCGCCTGTATCAGATGTTCAGCGGTGTCTAACTCGGCCAAGGCGCGGGCGTGGTCTGCCCGGCTCTCACGCACCTTTTGCGCGATCCCTGCCTTGGCGCCAGCAGCGTTCTGTTCGGCAGCGAGGAACTTTGGTCGCTGGTTACTGGCCGCCCAGAGCGGGACATTGACGGTGAACTTCAGCGTGACCCAATCATCGCCGTCAAAAGTGGCGCTGGACTCGCGCTGCTGCCAGGCGACACCGACGGCGTAGTCCACGCCCAGATCGGCTGCGTGTTGTTTGACACGAGCGCGTGCCACAGCCTCTTGGAGGGTGGCGACTCGCACGGCGATGAAGGCCTGATCATCGCCCTGCCACTGGTGCGGCGCCAGCGCCGGCAAGCGATCTGGATCGGGAACTACCTCCAACAGCGACAGCAATTCTGCGCGCCAACGTTGGTCTTCGCCGTCGAGCACCAAGCGTGTCTCGGCAATGCGCCCGCGTCGCACGTCAATTTCATCCAGGCGCGCATACACGCCACTGCCCGCTGCTAACTCGCCCCGCAACCAATGATCCAGTTCGTCCAGCAGCAACGCTTGCTGATCAAGCAGTTGTTTCGAGGCAGCAATGCGCTCACGTTCGGCCAAGGCGATGATCATGCGTACCTCGAGGCCCGCGAGCGTCTGCATCGCCCTGAGTCGTGTGACCTCGGCCTGGGCATCAAAGGCGCCTCGCAGCGCCTGGCGCCCGCGCCGATTGGGAATCGCCTGCTTGAATTCAAGGCTCTTATTGCTCGGCAGGTAACGATCAAAGTCCGTAGGCGCAGTGAGTGGGACGTTGTTCAGCCCCACGCTGAGACTGGGTTTGGGCCAACCCATGGCGCCCTGTGCGCTGGCTTCCCATCGACGCGCTTGGGCCAACTCCGCACGCACCGCCGGATGATCTCGCAACACGTTGACGAGCTGCGTATACGACCGTTCATCCGCAACCACGCTCGTCGCCACCCCGACGACAAGACAACCTCCGATGACGCGCCGATGCCATCGGCACACACCGGGTATAACCGGTCTCAGACAATCACTCAGGCGCGATCTCCAGACCGCGACAGACAAGCACATAGCAACACTCCACACAGACAGCAGCAGACACAACGGCGAATAAACCGTTGCTCAGAACATCACCTCACAGAGAGGCAATTCAGGCGTGGAGGTGTTTGGGAGGTTGCAGTTCGACGGATTGCTCGACCCAAGGCACAGCCGTCGGGACAAGCGAAGGTAGAGGTGTGACAAGGGAGAGATAGAGACTGACTCGTGGGACCGCATGAGATGCAGCCAGTGCGCAAAAAACACAAGCCTTGCCCTGGTGGCAGTCATACGCAGTGGTTTCTTGCTCAACACAAGCCAAGTGCGATGCAGGTGAACCTGTGGGGGCTGCGACGGTCTGTGCATCCTCGGCCGCCCACGGAAATGACTGCGCCCACGACACTGAGAGCGGTACACACAGGGTGACCAGTATCATCGTGTAAACAATCCAGCGTGTCATTTGAGTCGGCATCACGCGAGTATCCTTACGCATCTGGGGTATTGTCGTCAAGTGCTCTGCAAAAACAGGGGCTTTGGAATCACGCGTGTTTCTCTGCGATGAGCGGCACCCGCTTGAGCCGGCATGAACTTAAGAAGCCACCGTCGCAAGAAAACCCCGTAAACCTGCCAGAAACGCTGCGATGCGGTCTTTCATCATCGCGCTGAGAGCGATCTTCGGCGGCACTTTGAACACCCATTGGCGGATGCCAATGTAAAAAAACGTGGAATGAAATCCCCAAATCATCTCAAGCGCAATTTCGCGGTTTGTCGCGTCTTTGATCTCAGCTTTTCCCAGTTCGTGGAGTTGCTCCGCGAGGATAGGCTCAAAGATTCGACGGCGCAGCATGGTCGTATAGCGCTGGGCAATCACGGGATCATCGAACGCTGATAGCAGAAATATACGAATCCAGTCTTTCTGCAACACGACATTTGCATAGTCGGCAAAATAGGTTTCGAGCCGGGCCTGTAGGCTCACGTCACGATCGATCAGCATTTCATCCCATTCCGGGT
>DOIU01000296.1 GCA_003511825.1 Gammaproteobacteria bacterium
AACCCGATATGTGGAAGACTGGCCACTCCTTCATTAAGGCACGCTTAAAAGAAACCGGCGCGCACCTGGGCGGCGAAATGAGTGGGCATATCTTCTTTAAGGAGCGTTGGTTCGGCTTTGATGACGCGCTCTATACAGCGGCGCGCCTGCTGGAGATTTTGTCGGCGGATGACCGCTCCGTGAGCGAGATCTTTGCGGAAATCCCCAACAGCATCAACACGCCCGAACTCAATGTGCAGTTTGCTGAGGGCGAGCACCACCGCTTTATCGAGAAGTTCGTCGCATCTGCCCAGTTTGACGGCGCCACGCTCACCACCATCGACGGACTGCGTGCCGACTTTGAGGATGGCTGGGGTCTGGTTCGCGCCTCTAACACAACGCCATCGCTCGTGATCCGCTTTGAAGCAGACACAGAAGAAGCGCTTGCGCGTATTCAACAATCCTTCGGCGAAGCCATGCACGCCGTGGATAGCTCACTGTCACTGCCCTTTTAATCCAAGCCAGTTAATGCCTGTGAAAAAGACCACCGCTGCTGTCACTGCCCAAGTCCTCAACGAAGCGCTGCCCTATATTCAGCGCTTTACAGGGAAAACCATTGTCGTCAAATTCGGCGGCAATGCGATGACCGACGAGACCCTCAAATCCAGCTTCGCGCGCAACATTGTGTTGATGAAGGAATTGGGCATGAACCCAGTCGTGGTCCATGGTGGCGGCCCGCAAATCGGCCGCTTGCTCGATCAGCTCGGCAAAGAGAGCCGGTTTATCGAGGGCATGCGCGTCACCGATTCCGAAACCATGGACGTGGTGGAAATGGTGCTCGGTGCTCAGGTGAACAAGAGCATTGTGAATCTGCTCAACCAAGCGGGCGGCAGGGCCGTCGGCTTAACCGGTAAAGACGCCAGCCTCATTCGCGCGCGACCCTTAACCTCTGATCCTGAGTCCAACCTGGGGCAAGTTGGCGAGGTGGACAGCATCGATCCTGCCATTGTCCATACCCTGGACAAAGACGGCTTTATTCCGGTCATTGCGCCCGTGGGTGCCGACATCAACGGCAACAGCTACAACATCAATGCCGACCTCGTCGCCAGCTCTGTCGCCGCCGTGCTCAAAGCGGAAAAGCTACTCCTGCTCACCAATACACCGGGTATTCTCGATCAGGACGACACCCTGTTGACCGGCTTAACGCGCAAAGACATCGATCGGTTGATTGACGAAAAGGTGATTTACGGAGGCATGTTGCCCAAGGTGCAGTGCGCCTTGGATGCGATCAACAGCGGTGTGAATACCGTGCAGATCATTGATGGACGCGTCGAAAACGCCGTACTGTTAGAGCTGTTTACCGACGAAGGTGTGGGAACGCTGATCCGCTCTCGCTGAGGGTCGGCCCTTTCAGCGGTTGGCGCGCAGTTGGCGATAGCGCGTTAAATCATCCTTAAACTTGGCCATCAGCGATGATCGCTCTGCGGCTTTGGCGTCGACCAGTGACCAGGCGTTCTCGATATTGCGCAAGATACTTTGACGCTCGTCATACAGCGAATCACGCGCAGAACCTGTGGCCGTCTCCTGGGCCTCAATGCGCGAATCAATCGTCGTTAAGCGCTCTGACAATATCCGGATACGGTCATCGAGCCGATTAATCAGCCCATCAATCATCCCAATGCGATCATCCCGCGTGCGGATGAGATCTTCCTCGGTAGAAAAGGTCGCCAGCAAAGCGCGATCACGAATCTCCGCGCGACGCTGTGCCTCGCGAATCGCCCGCAAGCGAATGCGCTCTTCGCGGCTGGGAATGTGCTTGAGGGTAACACCTTGCTCGTTGAGCACTGCGTGACCATTGTCCTGTGAGGATGCCGGCGGTCGATCCTGATACACCACACCACCGCCTTCTTCGTATTTGTACACTGACTGGCCAAACGCAACCGTGCTGAAGAGCATCGGCGCGAACGCCAAGAGTGCCAACACGGGCGATCGGGGCAACAACTGAGAGGTGTGAGTCGGTGTTGTCATCGTGATTCAGGTCCGGTGAGACAGTAATGCATCGCCCATAGGCGCTTCACGACACACACGCGAATCCGCGCGGGTCATTGGAGTTATCGACTAAAGCGCGGCAAAGCACAGCCACCGAAATGTTAACTGAATCGAATTTCCCGACGATTCACACGCCGTATTGGTCACGATAAGCGCGAACATCGCTGAGGTAGCGCGTTGCATCAGTCTGATGCTCTAGGTAGGTGATCAAATCCGTGAGGCTGGCGACACTGAGCACATCAATCGCATACCGCTCGGCCACTTCTTCGATGGCAGAGCGTTCACCCTGCCCTCGCTCCTGACGATCCAAGGCGATGGCCACGCCCGCAAATGTCGCTTGCTCCGCGGCGATGATGCCCGCCGCTTCGTTAATCGCCGTCCCTGCCGTGATGACGTCGTCCACCACCAGCACGCGACCCGCCAAAGGCGCACCGACGAGATGCCCGCCCTCGCCATGGGCTTTGGCTTCTTTACGGTTAAAGCACCAGGGGACATCTCGGCCGTGCTCATCGGCCAGCGCAATAGCCGTGGCACACGCCAGCGGAATCCCCTTATAAGCGGGCCCAAACAGCATATCAAACGCGATGCCCGAATCCACAATCGCTTGGGCGTAAAAGCGACCCAGCTTGGCCATGGCCTCGCCCGTGTTGAACAGGCCAGCGTTAAAGAAGTAGGGGCTGATCCGCCCGGACTTAAGCTCAAATCGCCCGAATTTGAGGACGTCTTTGTCGAGTGCGAATTCGATGAAGTGTTGGTGATTGTCTGACATGAATATCTCAGCGGGCTAGCCTGGGGTTGCGCTATGATACACAGCCTTGAGGACGGAATACATTGGAGTCTGATGTGCGCATTATCACTTTAAATGCTAACGGTATTCGCTCGGCTGCTCGCAAAGGCTTTTTCACCTGGCTGGCGTCCCAGAACGCCGATGTCGTGTGCATTCAAGAAACCAAAGCACAAATCCATCAATTGGAAGACCCGATCTACCACCCCGAGGGCTACACCTGCCACTACCACGACGCCGAGAAAAAAGGCTACAGCGGCGTCGCAGTTTACACCCGTAACCCCACACGCGAGATGATCGTCGGCTTGCAAGATGAGGCCATTGACCGCGAAGGTCGCTATCTGGAAGCGCGCTTTGGCAACCTCTCTGTGGTGTCGCTGTACATGCCATCCGGCTCATCGGGGGACGAGCGCCAGGCCTTTAAGTTCCGTATGATGGACAGCTTCTTGCCCTATCTGCAATCACTCAAGCGCAAGCGCCGTGAGTTCATCATTTGCGGCGACTGGAACATCGCCCACACCAAAGCTGACATTCGCAATTGGCGCGGCAACCAGAAAAACTCCGGCTTCCTGCCCGAAGAACGCGCCTGGATGACGCAGCTCTTCGACGACGTCGGCTACGTCGACGCCTTTCGCGAGCTACCGCAAGCCGAGCACGAATACACCTGGTGGTCTAATCGAGGACAAGCTCGAGCTAACAATGTCGGCTGGCGCATCGACTATCACATCACTACACCCAAACTCCGCGGCAAAGTGCAACGCACAGAGATCTATCGTGAGGAGCGCTTCTCTGACCACGCCCCCTTAATCATTGACTACGACTTCACCCTTGAGACCTGATGCCTGACATCGCCCACCCCGCCGAGGACAGGCGCTGGCGTGATACTGCGCGGCTGTTCATTCACCCACGGGTGATCAGCATGCTGTTCTTAGGCTTTTCGGCGGGTGTTCCCATCTTGCTGATTTTCTCGTCGCTGGGTCTGTGGCTGCGCGAAGCCGGGGTCGATCGCGCCACCGTTACCTTCTTCAGTTGGGCGGCGTTGGGCTATTCCTTTAAATTTGTTTGGGCGCCATTGGTGGATCAATTGCCCTTGCCAATGCTTGGACGACTGGGAAGACGACGCGGTTGGCTGCTGCTGTCCCAGCTAATGGTGATCGGCGCCATCGTCGCCATGGCCCTGACCGACCCCGCCACCAGCGACACCTCACTGACATTGATGGCGCTGGCGGCCGTGCTGCTCGGCTTTTCATCGGCGACCCAAGATGTCGTCATAGACGCCTACCGAATCGAATCAGCGCCCACGGATTTGCAAGCCCTGATGTCCTCGGCTTACATCGCAGGGTATCGCATCGGGATGCTTGCCGCAGGCGCAGGCGCCCTCTATCTGGCAAGTGAGCTGGGCTCTGAAAAAGGGCAGTATCTTTACGAGGCCTGGCGCTGGACCTACCTGTGCATGGCCGGCCTAATGCTAGTGGGTGTCGCCACCACCTTATTAATTACCGAGCCGACGCGTGCCGACACACAAACGCCTGCGCTGCCCGCACATGACTATGCACGCTTTTTGGGGGTGTTCGTATTGTGTGTCAGCGTGTTGGTGGCAGGCTATGCGCTGAGTGGGCCGCTGGTCGAGGCCGCTAAAGGCTCGCTGGGTTCGCAACTGAATAATGCAGCACTCGGCGCCTTCCTGGTCGAAACCATCCGGCTTCCGCTGTTGTTGGGTGTAGCCGCCTCAGTGGGCGCTGCCGCGATACGCGCCGGCCTGGTCAACCGCAGGCTGGTCGTCACCGCCTATATTGCTCCCATGCAAGACTTCTTCACGCGTTATGGTCTCAAGGTCGCCTGCTTGTTACTGGGGCTCATCGCCTTGTATCGCGTGTCTGATATTGTATTAGGTGTCATCGCCAATGTATTCTTCCAAGACCTCGGTTTCAGCAAAGCGGAAATCGCCACGATTGTAAAAACCTTTGGCTTACTCATGACTATCGTGGGTGGGTTTCTTGGCGGCATTTTATGCATGCGCGTAGGTGTCATGCGGGTGTTACTGTTGGGCGCTATGCTCTCGGCCGCAACCAATTTGCTCTTCCTCTGGCTGGCTACCGTGGGACACAACGTACCCCTGTTGTATCTGATTATCTCAGCGGACAACTTATCGGCCGGGCTCGCGAGCGCGGCGTTTGTGGCGTTTTTATCGAGTCTGACGAACGTGTCTTTTACCGCCGTGCAATATGCACTTTTCAGCTCACTGATGACACTGCTGCCCAAAGTGTTGGGCGGCTACTCCGGTAGCATGGTCGATAGCCTCGGCTACCCCCTGTTTTTCCTCGTTACCACTTTGCTCGGTATACCGGTATTGGTGCTGATCCTGTTTGCCAGCCGCCATCTGAAAACGGCATCCCCATGAACCTTAACGCACTCGTCCTGCTGCTCGGCGTGCTGGCAGCAGCGTCTTCGTTTGTGTTTATCCGCGAAAGCTCGGAAGCGCCGGTGATGTTAGCGGCCTATCGTCTATTACTTGCCGCACTGATTCTCAGCCCGGTCTTTGTGCGCGACCTGACACGCGCGGGTACAACACTTCTGAGCAGCATGTTCAAGGACGCATTGCTTCCCGGCGTTGTTCTCGGCTTGCATTTTATAACCTGGATCATTGGCGTGAGAATGACGCCCGCCACGAACGCCACCTTGATTGTCAACCTTGTCCCTTTAGTGATGCCGGTGTTTATGCTGGCCTTGTATCGGGAGCGCATCACGCGGCGCGAAGTAATGGCCACCGGCCTCACGTTGCTCGGTTTGTGCGTACTCGCGGCGGGCGATGTCAGCGTTTCCATGGCACACGTCAAGGGTGACATGATGTGCCTGCTCTCTATGGTGTTATTCGCGTATTATCTCGCGCTTGGTCGGAACAGCGCACGCTATGCCTCTATTTGGCTGTATATCGTCCCGATGTATACCGTCGCCGGGGTATTTTGCTTTATCGTTGCGCTATTTTTCTCGTCACCCTTTCATGCGTACAGCGCTTATGATGTGTCAATGATTGTCGCCCTTACGGTGATCCCCACCATCATCGGTCACACATTGCTGAACTATGCGATGCAGAAGTTTCGCGGGCAAACCGTGAGCGTCGTCAATATGAGCCAATTCATGATTGCCGGCGTGATCGCGTATGTCTTGTACGATGAGATTCCGACGCTTGCCTTTGTGGTGGCAAGCGTACTGGTGTTTGCAGGAATTTGGCTGATACTCGTCGGCAAGCGAGCGCCGAATAACGAACACCCGGCGAGTGGTGACTAGCTGTCGTCGCCGGCGTGTTCCAGGCTTTTGTTGACGATTTCGAACACGTCGGGTGACAAGCCCTCCGTCGCTGAGATACGCCGCAGTTGCGCAATCATCAATGCCTGGCGATCTGCGGTGTAGCGCTGCCAGCGACTCAGCGGCGAACTCAAGCGCGCCGCCAGCTGCGGGTTCGTTTTGTCCAGACGGATAATGTAATCCGCCAGGAAGGTATAGCCCCGGCCGTCAAGCGCATGGAAGCACAGCGGGTTGTTCATCGCGAAGGCAGCCACCAAGGAGCGCACGCGGTTCGGGTTACTGGTATCAAAGTCATCGTGCGTCGTCAGCGCCAGGACATCATCGAGCGTTGACGCACGCCGCGACATCGCCTGCAGCGCAAACCACTTATCGATCACCAGCTTGCTGTCACGCCAACGCGTATAAAAGTCCTGCAGGCAGGTCTCTCGCTCGGCGAGATCCGTATGACTCAGCTCACCCAGTGCCGCCAATGCGTCAGTCATGCCTTGTGCATGCTTGTATTGATCAAGCACGAGCGACGCCCAGTGCTCAGTGTCGCGGGCGGTCAAGTAATGCAAGCAGATGTTCTTGAGACGGCGCACACCCATCGTTTCTGCATCGACACTTGCGCTATTCTTCGCAGCACACGCTTGATAGACCTGGGCGAAGCGGTCGCCGTACGCCTGCGCCAGCCGTTGGCGCAGACCTTGGCGCGCGGACAAAATGGCGTCGACATCCACGGTCTCCTGCAGCTCGGCAATCGCCTCAAAGCTCGGCAAGCTCAGCGCTTCGGCGCGCAGTGCCGCGTCGTCCGTATGCGCGCCCAACAAGGCGCCGATGGCATTGACATAACATGCAACAGTCTCGCTGTCTGCATCACCGCCTTGCATGCCTTGCTCAATGCAGCGGATCGCAAGACGCTGCCCCGCATCCCAGCGATTAAAGGCATCCGTATCGTGCTTCATCTGCAACGCCAAGGCCGTATCATCTGCGGCATACACCAAATGCACAGGCGCAGAAAAGTTCCGCAAGGCTGAGATCACCGGCTCCGCGCTCACACCGGTGAACACGAATTGCTGTGTCGCTTCGGTGAGGTTCAGCACGTGTTGCTCGACGGGGCTTGGCGCACCTTGCAATTGCGCGCTGATGACCGTACCGGTCCGATCAAGCAAGCCAACAATGACCGGAATATGCAGCGGCAAGTTCTGCGGCTGCGTTTTACAGGTTTGAGAAAATGTGAGTGTTAGAGACTCCGACGCGGCGTCATACGCGGTCTCTAATTCAACCGTCGGCGTGCCCGCTTGTGAATACCAGCGACGAAACTGCTGCAAATCAACACCACTGGCCGTCTCCATCGCGGCGACGAAATCTTCGCAGGTCACTGCCTGGCCATCATGCCGCTCAAAATACAACTGCATGCCCTGCTGAAAGCGGCTCTCCCCGAGCAGCGTATGCATCATGCGGATCACTTCAGCGCCTTTTTCATAGACGGTCGCCGTGTAGAAGTTATTAATCTCGATGTACGAATCGGGGCGTATTGGATGCGCCATCGGGCCGGCATCTTCAGGGAACTGTCGCGCCCGCAAGGTTCGCACATCATCAATACGCTTCACCGCGCGATCATTGAGGTCAGCGCTGAACTCTTGATCACGGAACACCGTCAACCCTTCTTTTAGGCTAAGCTGAAACCAATCACGACACGTGACCCGGTTACCCGTCCAATTGTGGAAGTATTCGTGCGCGATGACACTCTCCACGCCTTCAAAGTCAACATCGGTGGCACTTTCGCGATCCGCGAGCACGAATTTAGAATTAAAGACATTGAGCCCTTTGTTTTCCATGGCACCCATATTGAAGTCATCGACCGCCACGATCATGTAGATATCCAGATCATATTCCAGGCTGAATCGCGACTCGTCCCAAGCCATGGACTTGATCAGCGATGTCATCGCATGGGCACATTTGTCCTTGTTGTGGTGTTCAACGTAAATGTGCAGATCCACCTCACGGCCAGAGCGCGTAGTGAAGGTATCACTAATACAAGCCAAGTCGCCGGCAACCAGCGCGAAAAGATACGCGGGCTTGGGGAATGGATCTTCCCAACGCACGCGATGACGGTTGCCCTCAAGAGTGTCATGCGCCACGCGATTGCCGTTAGATAACAGTACCGGGTAGCGCGTTTGATCAGCGGTGATCTCAACGCTGTAACGCGCCATGACATCCGGCCGATCCAGAAAGTACGTAATACGGCGAAAGCCTTGCGCTTCACACTGGGTGCAGAAGTTACCACTGGATTTGTACAGCCCTTCCAGTCGCGTGTTGTTCTGCGGCTCGCATTCCGTCTCTATCACCAGCTCTGCCGTGTCACCCAGCCCAGACAGCGTGAGGCCCTCGTCATCAACCGCATACTCCGAAGAGGACAAGGTACGCCCGTCGAGTGTGACACTGAGCAGTTTCAAGGCCTCGCCGTCGAGCCGCAATGTGTGCTCTCCACGGTTGGCATTGCGCCGCAGCGACAAGGTACTGCATACCCGCGCGCGATCTTCGTACAAATCAAACGCGAGATGCACAGCGTCGAGCCAGTACTCTGGTTCTTGGTAGTCGCTACGTTTAATGCGTTTGGGCGAGGTGTTGTTTTTCATGCAGGTATCCGATGCGTTGCTGACTGAGGCAAGAAATGCGATGGGTCACATTCCGGGCGATGCCGGGGCCAGCGTGGTCAAGCCGCCGAGCGGTCGGTCGTTACAAAATTTAGGCTCGACTATACCAAAATCACCATGCGCCTGTTCAGTTTTGCCAGCCTGAGGGTCAGCCTGCTACTGGTCGCGCTGGCCTTTGCCGCGTTCTACACCTTGCACCAGTATCAGTTCTCGCGCGCCTGGCACAAAACCCTGCAAATCGTGGTATTCCCGATCAATGGCGACGGCCGCGAAGCCACCAGCCGCTATATCGCCTCACTGCGTTCGAAAGATTTTTCACCCATCGATGCCTGGACCCAACGCGAAGCCGCACGCTATCACTTGCTGATTGAGCGCCCAACGCAATTCACCCTCGGGGCTGAAGTCCACGAACAACCGCCCATACTGACCGACGCGGCGAATCCATGGGCCTCATTGTGGTGGGGCTTAAAACTGCGTTGGTGGGCCTTTTTACACACGCCCGATTCCGCCTCAAACCTGGAGCGCGTTCGGCTATTTGTGATTTACCAACAAGGCGAGAAGAACCAAGCCCTGCCACATTCGCTTGGCTTGCAAAAAGGGCTGTTGGGCGTGGTCTATGCCTACGCAGACACCCGACAGGCGCCACAGAATAATATCCTGATCGCCCACGAACTATTGCACACCGTGGGTGCCATCGACAAATATGGGCATAATGGTTTACCCGTCTTTCCACATGGCTATGCCGAACCTCAGCGTTCGCCCTTATACCCTCAGCGACGCGCCGAGATCATGGCCGGGCACATCCCACTCAGCCGTCGTCGATCAGTGATGGCGGATAGCCTGCGGCGGGTCATCATCAATCCGCTGACGGCACAAGAAATCAACTGGATTGAAGCGCCCGAGGCGCACCTGCCTGGCTCGCAGAAGATCACCTTAAGCGCCGGCCTACCGAATCCGTATTGACGCTTGAAATCATCGAACACGGCCCTACACTGTCGACGATGGAAGCCGTTCTTGCATTTCTCCACAACCACCAGGGCGCGATGGCCTGGATCAGCATATTATCGGGTCTGTTTTTTGTAGTTTCCCTCGCGGCAATTCCACTCATTATTGCACGCCTGCCCGAGAACTATTTCGTCAAGCCAAAGCGCCTAAGCCCGCGCACGGAGAATCCGCGCCCCCTGTCAGCAACGGCACTGGTCGCACTGAAAAACGTCATCGGGCTGCTGCTGGTTTTCGCTGGCATTCTTATGCTGGTATTGCCCGGGCAAGGGCTTATCACGATATTGATTGGGCTATCGTTGAGCAACTTTCCGGGTAAATACAGGTTGGAGCGTGCGCTGGTGTCCAAGCCAGCGGTGTTTAACGGGCTCAACTGGATTCGACGCAAATCCGGCAAGCCGCCTCTGCAGCCTCCGCATAGGGACAACACCACGTCGACATATCTGAAAAGTAAGCGATAATACAGACTATACTCTGTATTATGTTTTCATATTGTGTCGAGATGTCCCCCCCTGCATGCTGATCACCCCTGACGCTGCCAATTTCCCGGTTGTACCCTGAGAATGA
>DOIU01000204.1 GCA_003511825.1 Gammaproteobacteria bacterium
TGCCTTCAGAAGCCGAGCTGGAGCTCAAGCTCGCTGAGCTGCCCGTGCACGGGCAGTTCTTGGATGCAGACACCTTACACCCCGCCCCCGCGGGCAATGGTACGGCGACCTCTGGGCCTGGACGCACTCCCCCTACGCCGCCTATCCCGGCTTTCAGCCGCTTGCAGGCTCCGTGGGTGAATACAACGGCAAGTTTATGTCCAACCAGATGGTGCTCAAAGGCGGCTGCAGCATCACGCCCGCCGGGCATACGCGTGCCACCTATCGCAACTTTTTTTACCCGAACGAACGCTGGGCGTTTACCGGTCTGCGCTTAGCGGAGGACGCATGAGCACGCAACTGAGCTTTCATGATCACAAGCCGGAGACTCTGAGTTTTTACGATGCCGTAGTGACAGGCTTGTCCAATAAAACCAAGGCCATTCCCCCCAAGTTATTTTACGACGAGAAGGGTTCCAAGCTGTTTGATCTGATCTGCGAACAGCCTGAGTATTACCCGCCCACTGTCGAGCGGCAAATGCTGACAACACTGGCCGATGACATCGCGGCACTCACGGGGCAGTCGCGCGTGTTGATTGAGCCCGGCGTCGGTAATGCAAGCAAGGTACGCCTGATCATGGACGCCTTGCGCCCGAGCGCCTTTGTCCCCATGGACATTTCTTTTGACTACTTGAAAGCCGTGTCCACCACCTTAGCCAAAGACTACCCCTGGCTGCCGGTGCACGCCACCTGCGTTGACTTCACCCACTCCCTGCCGATTCCTCACGAAGTCCCTCCGGGCAAACGCTTGGTGTTCTTTCCTGGGTCGAGCATCGGCAATTTCTGCAAAGCAGACGCACTGAATTTTCTGAACCTGATCCACGATACCGTGGGGGAAGACGGCATGCTGCTGATCGGCGTGGACACCAAAAAACCCGAGCCCGTGCTGCACGCCGCCTACAACGACGCTGCCGGCATCACCGCGCAGTTTAATCTCAATCTGCTCCATCGCATGCGCGATGAATTGGATGCACAGGTGGATCTGAACGCCTTTGAACACAACGCCTTTTACAATGCCCAGGCCGGTCGCATTGAGATGCACCTGGTCAGCCAGCAGCGGCAAGAGCTGCGCATCAATGGTCACCGCTTTCCCTTCGACAAAGGCGAATCCGTGCACACAGAAAACTCCTACAAATACGCGCCCGAAGAGTTCCTCGCGTTCTCAGCCCAAAGCCACTTTGATCACGTGGCGCACTGGGTAGACCCACAAGGCCTGTTCGCCATCTACCTGCTCAAGGCGAGTTGATCAGTCCTTCTACATTGCTGCAGAGGTATAACCTCCCGCCCTAAAGCCGTTTATACTGCTCAGCCACGCTACCAACGTCAAGGAGCCTTGCATGAACGCCTGGATTGCTTACACACGCCCGCTGATGGCTGCTGGGTGGGTCGCCGCTGCGCTTGTCAGCACGAACGCGGTCGCGGATACCGCACTGGTCATTGACGAGGACAACTCCGTGGTCAGCTTCGCCGTGACCAAAGAACAGTTCGTGGTGGAACCGGCAGAGTTTAAGCGGATCACAGGCGGTGTCACCCACGGTGGCGAGGTGGAGTTTGAGATTGATATCACCAGCCTGTTCTCCAATAACGACACCCGCGACCGACGCTTGCTGGAGATGTTTTTTGAGACGGACATCTTCCCCGAAGCGATCGTCAGCGCGGAAATCGACCCCGCCCTGCTGACGATTGACGCCCCCAAACGCGTGTCGATTGATGCGGTGCTGGAATGGTATGACGGCACAGTGGAACTGCCGCTGGATGTCTTGGTGGTGCCCAGCAATGATGGCACGCTGGTGATCAGCTCGCTCTCACCCACCATCATTGATGCGCGCACGTTCGGCGTACCCGCTGATAACGTCGAAGCCTTGCGCGACGTCTGCAACCGCATCGCCATCGCTGACGAAGCGGCCGTAAACTTTGTGTTAACCCTCGTCGAGCCCTGAGCTAGCGCAGCTCAGGCACGATGTAACTAACCCGTGATGTGGTACCCACCATCAATCATGTGGATGCCGCCGGTCAGATTGGCGGCCTGGTCGCTCGCCAGAAACGCCGCATAGGCACCGATGTCCTCAATGGTAGCGATCTGATTCGTGGGCGCGCGCTCTGCTGCCTGCACTAAGAGCTCATCGAAATGATCAATACCGCTGGCGGCACGGGTGGCCAGCGGCCCCGGTGACAACGCATGCACCGAGATCCCTTTCTCGCCCAGTTCTGCGGCAACGTAACGGGTCGCACTTTCGAGTGCTGCTTTGACGGGGCCCATCACGTTGTAGTTTTCAACCACTTTCTCCGCGCCATAGAAACTCACGGTCATGCAGGTGCCGCCGCGAGGCATGCGCGGTTCGCAGGCACGGATCAATCGCATAAACGAATGCACCGAGATGTCCATCGCCTGGGCAAAGCCGTCGCGTGAGCAATCAATCACCCGGCCGTGCAAATCCTCTCTGGGGCAAAAGGCGATGGAGTGCAGCAGGATGTCGACTCCGTCTGCCCAAGTCTCGTCAATGCGCGCAAACAGGGCATCGAGTTGCGCGTCGTCCGCCACGTCCAGCGGCGCAATCAACGGCGAGGCGATGCTCTCGGCCAGCGGTCGCACAAAGCGCTCGGCTTTCTCATTGAGGTACGTCACCGCGACCTCGGCCCCCTGCGACGCCAACGCCTGAGCACAGCCCCAAGCGATCGAATGTTCATTGGCAACGCCGACCACCAGCGCCTTTTTTCCGTTCAGTTCAAACATAGCGAATCCAACCGTAAATGTAAGCCATTAACCTATCAACGCTGTACGACAGTGAGATGACGAGCCACAGATCCCATCTCACATCGTATAGCGTGCAACCGCATCCTCGTTCCAGGCCATGCCAGTGCCCGCCCCATCATCCACAATGGCTTTGCCGTCGCGAATCTCCAACGGCGCGGCGAGAATCGGGTTCCACCAATCGATGTATTCCAGCCAATGCGCGGTGGGCGTGCAGCACAGAAGTTGCGCGCTCACTTCCGGCCAGAGGTGACTGGACACGCGCAAGCCGTGCGTCTCCGCCAGCGCGGAGGCTTTGATCCAGCCGCTCACGCCGCCCATTTTCATTACATCAGGCATGATGCAGTCCGATGCTCGCGCATTGATGGCGTGCTGTAAATCCAGTGGCCCCCACCAGTTTTCACCGCTCTGAATCGGCGTACGGCAAGAGGCCGCAATACGTGCATGACCGGCATAATCGTGCGCCAGGGTGGGCTCTTCTACCCACGTTAAGCCTTCGTCATCGAGCACGCGCATCCGTTCCATCGCATCGGTCGGGGTCAAACACTGGTTGTAGTCAACCATGATGGCCACACCCTCACCAACGGCTGCGCGCATCGCACGGATAACCGCCAGGTCTTCCGCCACGGTGGGGTAGCCTATTTTGGCCTTCACCGCCTGAAAGCCTTTTTTCACCCACGCTTCCGCCGCAGCCGCTGAGCCAAGCTCACCGTCGAAACCGATGCCGCCATAGCTATTGATAGCGTGAGGCTCACCCCCCAAGAGTTTCACCAGAGATGTATTATGCGTGCGCGCCAAAGCATCCCAGATCGCCATGTCAATACCGGCCAACGCCATACCCACCAGCCCTTGCGTGCCTAGCAATCGACAGCGTTGCGACAGTTTTTGCGCGACGGCTAAGGGCGCGACCGGATCACCTTCGACGCATGGAAACAGATTGGCAACCAGCTCCGCGGTAGGTTTCAGTGCAGCGGGTGTATAGGTAAACACCAAGCCATGCCCGGTCACGCCATCGCTGGTCGTGATATCGACGAGCACCAGCGGTGACGCTGCAATCACCCCGCTTGCAGTTTGATGGGGTTGCGGTAAGGGTACGCTGGCGGCACGAACGCGAATCGCCGTTAACGTCGGCTGACTGGCCATCATCGGCTCCGAATCGTGGGTCAAGATCGGCAATGTAGCACAGCGCCCCTGCCGTGCGAAGCGGCCCTCAATGATCGTTGCGTAACCTAAAACACCGCTGCGCCGTTTGTGCGCGCCGCGATTTGCATCCCCGCAAAACAGGGTGTAAAACAGCCCTTTGCATTGACTGACCCGAGACCAACGATGCAACCACAACGCTACCTATGCCTGTTACTGACACTGCTCGCGTGGAGCATAGCGCCCGCCTGCGCCAGCACGGAGCCGTCAGCCGTCGAGCGCTGTGATGCCGAGCGCGTGCAACTGCAAATGCTAGGCACCCGCGGGCCAGAATTGATCCCGGGGGACGACCAGGCATCCACCAGCTACCTCATTCGCTTGGATGGCAAGGCCAAGGTGATTGTGGACGCCGGGCCCGGCAGCTTGCAGAACTT
>DOIU01000129.1 GCA_003511825.1 Gammaproteobacteria bacterium
GGCCACGAACCCGGCCGCCAAACGCCCCCACGCGCCTTGCCGGTCATCCTCTCTAAAACCCACAAGCAGCTTGCCATCATTGCTGCCTTGGCGATTATGGCGGGTGCGCTGGTCCATCAGTTTTTGTCGCCCGACCTTGTCCCAGTGGCTGTACTGGCAGTGATCTGTATCGGTTTTTGGGCCACGGTTGTCGTACCGGACTACTGGACGGCATTGGCGTTTTTTCTGGTCGCCGTCGTGTTTGAGCTTGCGCCGAGCAGTACGGTGTTTTCAGGGTTTCACACGTCCACGTGGTGGCTCATGTTTGGCGGGATGATTCTGGGCGCCTCAATGACCTTTACCGGCTTGGGTAAGCGCGCCGCACAACTGCTGTCACGCATGCTCGGTCGCCGTTATCAGGCGATGATTGCGGGCTTGGTAGGCTTTGGGTTGCTGCTGGCCTTCATCATGCCATCGTCGATGGGAAGGATTGTCCTGCTCATGCCGATTATTCTCGCACTGGCAGAACATCGCGGCTACGTACCCGGCTCACGCGGGCAAATCGGGATGTTGCTCGCTGCCGCGTTTGGGACCTTTCTGCCCGCCTTTACCATATTACCGGCGAATGCCCCGAACATGATTCTCGCCGGCATGGCCGAGGCACTGTACGACCAGCCACTGATCTATTGGGACTATCTCTTATTGCATTTCCCCCTGCTCGGGCTGCTCAAAGCGGGTGTGATTATTGTCGCCATTGTCTGGCTGTTCCCTGACAGTGACCCGCAAATCAACGAACCCGAGCAGGGCCCGATGGGTGCACTGTCTGCAGCCGAGCGTCGCTTGATTGTGGTTCTGGCACTTTGCCTGGGTGCCTGGCTCACCGATGCCTTGCATCATATTTCGCCCGGGTGGATTGCGCTGGCAGGCGGCTTGTATTGTCTATGGCCCGTATCCGGCTTGACCGACAAGCGCTGCATCAATGACCTCAACTACGGTTCGCTGATCTTTATCGCAGGCATCTTTGGTTTGGGTGCGTTGTTGTCAGACAGCGGCTTGGGCAGTGCCGTCGTACAAGCGCTGGGCGACCGCGTGGGTTTTTCACCCGAACACCCTGAATGGAACGTGATTGCACTGACCTTGATCTCAACCTTTGTCGCCATGGTCACCAACCTGCCGGGTGTGCCCGCCGTGCTCACCCCGATGGCCGAGCATCTGTCGCAGATCACGGGTTTGTCCTTGCAAACGGTGCTGATGACGCAAGTGATCGCCTTTTCTAATGTCTTCTTGCCGTATCAAGCACCGCCGTTGTTGCTCGCCATGCAGCTGGGCGCATTGCCGTTGCACGCGGTGACTAAACTCTGCCTGACGCTCTTTGCCATCGGCGCTTGTGTCTTGATTCCGCTCGACTTGCTATGGTGGCAAGTCCTCGGGTGGTTGTAGCGATGGATCTGAATCAACTCAAAACCTTTCTGACTGTGGCGCGTGAGGGGGGCATCACGCGCGCATCCGCGCGCCTGAATTTGAGCCAACCGGCAGTGAGCGCCCACATCAAGCAAATGGAGGACACGCTCGGTTTGCCGCTGTTTGAGCGCGTCTCGCGTGGCATGCAGCTGACGCATGAAGGTCAGCGCCTGGCGACCGAGGCAGAGCGGGTAGTCGCTGCGTATACACGCTTTCTTGACCAAGCCGCGAAGCTCAAAGGACATATCCGTGGTGTGTTCCGGCTCGGCGTCGGCAGCAATGCCTGCGCCAGCGCGCTGGAACACTTACTGACCTTCCTTGCCAACGACTACCCCGGCGTGGAGGTCGCCGTGCAACACGCGGGATCGGCTGATATTGTCGACGGCATTATCAACGGCTGCCTCGATGGTGGCTTCTACCACAACGTCTCGGCATCAGAGAACGGCCTGACGGCGCTTGAAGTCGCCCACTTCAGCATCTACTTGGCCGCACCCACCGGTATGGTGGATTGCACGACTGCGCTGGATTGGCGCGCACTGGAGACGCTGCCCTGGATCTGCCCGGCGAGCAACACCTGTTGTGGTCACGCGGCCTCAACCCTATTCAAAACGCATGGCCTGCACCCCGATCGCGTGATCAGCATCGACAGCGAGAGCGTGACCTGCAACTTAATAGAGGCGGGGGTGGGCCTCGGCATGCTGCACGACACCACCGCCGAGCGCGTGAAAGCGTCGGGCAAGATTGACATCTTGTCTCAGGTGCAAGATCGGGTGAGCGTCGTCTTAGGCTATCAAGCCGATCGCGCAGGCAACCCGTTAATCCAGGCCGTCCAGGGCTTGCTGCAAAGCAATAAAGCATAAGCAATCTTCTGGGCCGTGCGCGTTTTTCCTGCCACGAATTGACACCTGTGGGTCATTGCTGAGACGATGCCTGACGCGTAAAAGCCACTTTACAGTGACCCTTGGCCCACAGAGCGCTCGGTTGAACGGGCAGACATTCATGCAAGCAGCACAGGCACAGCATGCGGCATATCAGTGATTCTCACCTGGCCGCACTCCCCCAACCCCTAACGGGCGTCGTGCTCGCGGGCGGGCGCGGCAGTCGCCTCGGCGGGCGTGATAAGGGCTTGTTAGTCAAAGACGGGCAGGCTTTTGTTGCGCACATTGTGTCGGCACTGACGCCGCAAGTGGATGATTGCCTCATCAACGCCAATCGGCATATTGATGAGTATCAGCATTTTGGCCCTGTGATCAGCGATGAACTGGCAGAATTCCAAGGCCCTCTGGCCGGCATGCTGGCTGCGATGCGCCATTGCCGGGCAGGCTGGATCGTGACCCTGCCGTGTGACGGCATTGAGGTCGCTGACGACTACGTAGCGCGATTGGCGCGCGCGTTAGCCAACAGTGGTCAGCCGATTGCGGTCGCCCACGATGGACAACGCCTGCAACCCGTGCACGCGCTCATCCCCTGTCATTTACAAGCGAGCCTGGAAGCATTTCTGGCAACCGGCGACCGCAAGATTGACCGCTGGTACGCAGCCGAAGGCTTCGCGCAGGCGGACTTCTCTGATTGCCCGGAAATTTTCCGCAACATCAACACCCCTGAACAACAACGCGAGTTTAAGGCCGAATGATTTACCAAGGCATACCCGTACTCGGTATATCCGCCTGGAGCGGCACCGGAAAAACCACCCTGCTGACCCAAGCCATCCCGTTGCTGTGCGACGCCGGCTTGCATCTTGGCATCATCAAACACACACACCACAGTTTTGATATCGATATTCCCGGCAAGGACAGCTACCGGCTGCGCAAAGCGGGCGCAGAGCAAGTGATCGCGGCATCACGGCACCGCATCGCCCATATCCGCGAGATTGGTCGGGACCAGGCTGAACCGTCACTCGACGACGCGCTGGCCACCTTGCACACCGACACGCTCGATCTGATCCTGGTTGAAGGCTATAAGCACAGCCCCATCCCCAAGATCGAGGTGTTTCGCGCCAGTCTTAAAAAGCCACTGCTGTGTATTCAAGACCCGCAGATTTTTGCCATTGCAACCGATGTGTTGGATTTTTCCGCGCGCGACATTGACGTGCTGGACATTAACAACGTCAGCGCATTCGCAGACTACGTCATACGTTGGGCACAAAACGCGCGCGCCGCGCATGCGGCAG
>DOIU01000520.1 GCA_003511825.1 Gammaproteobacteria bacterium
TCTTGTTTGTTGATGAAGCGCATCGCTTTAACAAATCGCAGCAAGACGCGTTCTTGCCGCACATGGAAAACGGAAGCGTGTTCTTTATTGGTGCCACCACCGAAAACCCCTCGTTTGAACTCAACAGCGCGCTGCTCTCGCGCGTGCGCACCTACGTCTTAAAAGCGCTGGACAAAGCCGCGTTGCGCCAGATCATTGATCAAGCGATAGCGGATGAGACGCGCGGTTTAGGCACACAAGCCCTGGCGTTTGCGCCTGACCTGCGCGACGCGTTGGCCGCTGCGGCTGATGGTGATGCGCGGCGCGCTTTGCTGTTGCTGGAGCTGGCGGCGGACACGGCCGTCGAGCGAGACGGCACGCGGGTGATCGATGAGCGGGTGTTGCAGGAAGTCATGCGTGGCTCGCTGCGTCGTTTTGACAAGGGCGGTGAGCAGTTTTATGACCAGATTTCCGCCTTGCATAAATCGGTGCGGGGTTCTGATCCGGATGCGGCCTTGTATTGGTATTGCCGCATGATTGACGGCGGCTGCGACCCGCGTTATCTGGCGCGTCGCGTCTTGCGCATGGCCACCGAAGATATCGGTCTCGCTGATCCACGCGCGCTGCAAATGGCCCAGTGGGGCTGGGACGCGTACCAGCGCTTGGGCAGCCCAGAAGGAGAGCTTGCGATCGCGCAGGCAGTCGTCTTCATGGCGTGCGCGCCCAAGAGCAACGCGCTCTATGCCGCCTACAAAGGCGCTATGCGGGCGGCGCGGGAGCAGGGCTCACTGCCGGTGCCGTTGCATTTGCGCAATGCGCCGACGCGTTTGATGAAAGATCTCGGTTATGGCGAGGACTATCGCTACGCCCATGATGAACCCGACGGTTTTGCCGCGGGTGAGCATTATTTCCCCGAGGAGATGGATGCCATGCAGTTCTACCATCCCGTGTCGCGTGGCTTGGAAATCCGCATCGCCGAGAAGTTGGCCGATTTGCGCGAGAAAAACCGCGCCGCCCGTGGTGAATGAGCCACGGGCGGTAGATGATTAGGCACGTTCGCGCACGAGTTGCTTGAGCTCCTCAATCTGGCGCGACAAGTCTTCTATTGTTGGCACCCCGTCCGCATCATTCTGCAACTGTCGCTCGCGCGCGTGCTCGTCTTCCATCACATTGACGACGATGCCGATCACCATGTTGAGAAAGGCGAAGGCCGTCAGGAAGATAAAGGACAGGTAGTACACCCAGCTGATGGAGTACACCGCCATGGTCTCGTACATGACATCCGTCCAATCCTCAAACGTCATCACCCGGAATAAGGTCAGCATGGAGATAGAAATGTCGCCCCAGAGTGCGGGATTGATCCAGTGGAAAAACGTCGCACCGATGGCGGCGTAGATGTAGAAGATGATGAACATCAGCAGCAGCACATAGCCCAGTTGCGGCAATGCCTTGAGCAGTGCGTTCAGGAGCAGGCGCAGCTCCGGTACGATAGACACCATACGCAAGACCCGAAAGATACGGACCAGGCGGCCCACCAGCGCCAGTTCGCTGTCTTCAATCGGGATCAGGCTGACCACAACAATCAAGGTATCAAACACGTTCCAGCCATTGTGGAAGAAGCGGCGTTTGTGCTCTTCGGCTAAAAACCGAATGACAATTTCGGCGAGAAAAATCAGCGTGATCGTCCAGTCCAGGATTTTGATGAGAGCCAGCGTGTTGTCAGGAATGGCGTAGGTCTTCGCGCCGATCGCGAGCGCGGACACCAGTATCACCGTCACCACGAATAATTCGAAGACTTTATTACCCTTAATGCGGGCGGAAATACTCTGCATTCTGTCGATGTTCATACGGTTTCTCGATGGGCTGCTCAGTCACTCAGTAGGCATTGCGGGGGCTATTGTATGTGCGGTCTTTGGTGAGTCTCAAGGCCGAAGTGGGTGTCCTGCAAGACGGTCATGCGCCGCAAAGAGCGGTTTTTAGAGCGTGCGAAAAAGCGTACCATACGCGCTTTACCAGGGAGTCATTACCATCGACTTGGGTTATGGCGCATTAGTTTTACTGTTCTTTGTGGCGGTGATGGGCGCGTTTATCAGTGCCATTGCCGGGGCAGGCGGGCTCCTGGTGTTGCCCGTGTTGTTGTGGGTGGGGTGCCGCCAGTGAACGCGCTGGCGACCAACAAAGTCCAGAGCGTGTTTGGGACAGTATCATCCGCGCTCAATTATTTTCGCCACGATCAGATTCAGTTACCCAGCTTGGCGCCAGCGCTGGTTTATGCGCTGGTCGGCGCTGCTGTGGGCACCTTACTCGTTCAACGCATGGACCCGCAGGTGCTTGCCGCGCTGATTCCTGCCTTGTTAATCCTGGTTGCCTTGTATCTTGGGTTGTCACCCAAAATCGCTGATACAGACTCACCACCGCGGCTGCAGCCGCATGCCTTTGGCGTCGTCGCTGGGGGAGGGGTTGGCTTTTACGGTGGGTTCTTTGGTCCGGGGATGGGCTCATTTGCAGCGGCGGCCTTCGCCGGTTTGCGAGGCTACAATATGCGCCGTGCGACCGGCAATGCCAAGCCCTTGGTGTTGGTCACCAACGGTGTCTCGGTCGTGCTGTTTGCCATGAGCGGGCAGGTGTTGTGGAAACTCGCATTGGTGATGGCAGCAGGGCAGATCATCGGCGCGCGCTTGGGTTCGGGTCTGGTGTTGCGTCATGGTACGCGCCTGATCAAACCCGTTATCGTCGGCTTAACGTTGGCGATGGCTGCCAAGCTATTGTGGGAGTCGCTATGAGAGAACCAGACTTACCTCATGGTTTGCATGCGTGGTCGCAGCCGTCGCTGTATGGCCTGACGATTCGCGGCTTTGCCACGCCGGATCGGGGCAAACCCTTAGTGCATTTCCTGCACGGTAACGGCCTGTGTGGATTGACTTATTGGCCGATGCTGACTCACTTGCAAGCGGATTTTGATCTGCTGATCACCGATGTGCAAGGCCACGGTGACAGCGACTCTGGCGACCGCTTCTTAGGTTGGAATCGCAACGCTGAGATTTGCACGCGCGTACTGAAGCATCATCTGTCGCAGACCCGCGAGGCACGCGACGTCTATGGCGTTGCGCATTCCCTCGGCGGCGCCTTGACCACATTGATGGCGGCGGAGCACCCAGGTTTGTTCACGCGATTGGTGTTGCTCGACCCCGTTTACTTTCCGCGCGGCATGCTAACGGCGATGGCCGGACTGCGTTGGGCCGGGTTGCTCGATCATTTGTCGCCCTTATCGCGCCAGGCGCGCCGTCGGCGTCAGCATTGGCCGTCGCGCAATGCAGCTGAACACGCCCTGCGCGGTCGCGGTATTTTTCGCGATTGGGACGACACAGCCTTACAAGCATTTGTGCGCTATGCCATGACTGACACTGACGATGACGGCGTCGCGCTGAAATGCCCGGCATGGCTGGAGGCGAAAATTTTTGCGACCTACCCACGGGGGCTTTGGCGCGCCTTGGCCGGATTACAGACACCGACGACTCTAATCATGGCGTCAGACACCTTCCCGTTTGCCGCTGCGTCTGCCGAGCGGGCCCAGCGTCTGAACCCGATGATTTCCCGCGAGGTTGTGAGCGGTGGTCATTGCTTTATGCAGGAACGTCCCCAAGAAACCGCGCAATGGATAAACTCCCGGCTGCTTAAAGCGCGCACAGCTTACCCGCAGCCGTTTCTTCTGAATCAACTTCTACGACTGACAAAGGACTCTAACATGCAGCAATACCCACACGTTTACAAAGTCACGTCCAAGGGCGGCTACGCCGGTGAAGTGGCATTGACGTCACCCGGATTGGAAGCGCTTCAGACCGCACCGCCTCCCCAGTTTGGTGGCCCTGAAGGGTTGTGGTCACCCGAAACGCTGTTTGCCGCCGCCGTGGCGGATTGTTATATCTTGTCGTTTCGCGCGGTGACGCAGGCTAAAAAGTACGAGTGGATTGACCTGGAATGCGATACCGACGCTATTCTCGACAAAGAAGACCGCTTGCCGGTATTCACGCGCCTTAATTTGCGGGTCAAGCTGACGGTCGCGGCGGGCAGTGACCTGGCGCTGGCCGAGAAACTGCTGGTGCGTGCCAAGGAGATCTGCCTGGTGACCAATTCCATGACCGCAGAAAAGACCCTCGAAATCCAGGTCATTGAGGCCTGAATAGGGCCGCGCTGAATACGACTCAGGCCCGGCGGATAGGCATTGGCCGGGCCGTGTCACACGCCTCGTTAGATGGGTCTTTGCATCCACCCGATTGCGGTGGATGATGGAGGCCGGTGACCCCTAGAAATCTCGAATTAACAAATTCTTGGCAGGTCTTTTTGAGACTTGCGCTCAGAACCCGAGGCTGTATCATTCAAAGCAGATTGACAGCAGGTGAGCGCGCGTGGCTTGTGATGCCGAGTGCACTGGCCTGAATAACCATAATGATTCGCCCTTCTTTGTCGACACTTGGCAGCTGGCTAAGGACCGGGTATGAAATATTATTTCAAAGTCGCGCTTCTCACACTGGTGGTATCTGTCGTTGCGGCGGAGTTGGTTGGCCCGCGATTCGGGCTGCAGGGGTATGTCATTCCTTGGCTAGAAGACCGGTTCGCGCCGCAAGCGACAACTCAGCCCGTCAGCGACGTCGCAACGCTGGAGCTCGCCACGGACAGTGCCGGCACCG
>DOIU01000278.1 GCA_003511825.1 Gammaproteobacteria bacterium
CACACTGGAAAAGACACAAAGTTACTTTGATGCCGACGGCGAGAGAATTGCTCCGAATCCAAATCTGCAGCTTGGATTGGCCGATTCCATTATCCAAAACTATTTTGGCAAGATTGGATTTGAAAAGGAAGGGCAACGCCTTGAAATTTCCGCACTCTATTACGATCAGACTCAGGATACAGACTTTATTGGGGGTGTTGGAGATATCGCACTAGGCCAGCCGGTGCCAGCGATCAAGGGTGGAAAAGAGCCAGGCGAAGTCGATCAGGGCGTAGAAACGAGCATGCTCAATATGGTTTATACGCACAGTGATCTGGTGCCAGAGACGGTTGTGCGCGCCCAAGCTTACGCCCTGCAGTTCGACAGTGTTTTTAGCTACAGCACGTTTTTCCCTGAGGGCGGGCAATCATTCGTAAAATCCGACAAGCACGGTGCTCGCTTTGATTTCGATACCGATCTGAATTTTTTGCTGCCCACAGGCGGGCGACTGCTTTACGGCGTTGACTATCTCAAAGACACGAGCGAGCAACCGCTCATCGATGGGCGCACATTTGTGCCGGAAGTCAGACAGGAAAACACTGCTTTCTTTGCGCAAGTCGAACTGCCAGTCACTGATCGTTTTACGGTATCAGGTGGTTTACGTTACGAAGATTTCAACGTTGACGTAGAAACATTTCAAGCCCTGTTCAGCGGTGCGACCGTGACCGGCGGAGAGATCGGTTTTTCGGAAACAACCCATAACATGGGTGCTTCCTACGAATTAGTCGAGGGATTGCGGGCGTTTGCGGGCTTCTCTCAAGGTGCGCCTGTTGCAGAAATTGGCCGTGTCTTGCGATCAGCCAGTGAAGATATCGACATCGCTACGTTCAATCTTGCCCCCTCCATCACCGATAGCTACGAAATTGGACTGCGCTTTGTCAAAGAGCGATTGCAAGCTGAGGTGGTTTATTATCAAAACGAATCCACGCTGGGCTCAACGACAGTATTTGATGAGGATACGGGTGAGTTCATCGTTGCTCGGGCACCCGAGGAGGTACAGGGGTTTGAAGCTTCAGTGGATTATCAATTCACGTCGAAGCTTCGAGCGGGTGGCAGTTTTGCATGGATTGAAGGTGATCGTGATACCGATAATAATGGCTCAACAGATCAGCCCCTCTCTGGTCAAGCAGTACCGCCTGAGAAACTCGCCCTGTTTGCGGAATACGATGGTGTCGCGGATTGGTTCTTACGCGGCCAGCTCTCTTATGTCGGCAATCGGAACGAATTTCCCGAAAGCACTCGCTTTGGAGAAGGTGAGGTCAACTCACGCGTTGTCGCTGATGTGTTCGCAAAACGAGCCGTTGGGTCGGGGATACTGCAATTAGGTATCCATAACCTTTTCAATACCGATTACTTTACGCACACATCAGAAATTATGCAGCTACCGGATTCCTACTCAAAAGCACCGGGTGCAACGCTCTCTGTCGAATACACGATTGAGTATTAATTGTTGAACGAATGAGCGTTAGGTGTTTCGTCGCCCTGATACACTATTGGGGCGGCGGCCTACTGAGGCTGTTTCTCGCACTATCGCGTTGCACTCCTCGCACAGGGTCGGCCTAAAGATCGCTCAACGCTAGGCCGTGGCGTGTGCCTTGTCTTGCCCGATAGGAGCGATGTTGAGCACGACGGCCGGAGCTGAGTCAGCGTCTTGATCAAAATCTGTACGCGCACCCCAACATGCCGAGGCTGATGAGTGCGGTAAAACCTCGGTGTATGTAGTACACTTAATCGTTTTGGATGTGGCGTTTGCATCATGCTGGAAACGAATACTTGCCTCAATCAGATAGCCGATTTGCGCACGAGGACCGATGCGCTCAGGGGGTATCTTTGACTACGCTGGCCGCAAAGAAGCCTTAGAAGAAGTCCTGCGCGAACTGGAAGACCCGGCGATCTGGAATGATCCAGAGCGCGCGCAAAAGCTCGGCCGTGATCGCGCTACCCTTGAGGCGATTGTGAATGTCATCGACGAACTCGATGTGGGTCTCGGTGATGCGCAAGATTTACTCGATATGGCGCGCGAAGAAGACGATGCCGAGACGGTGGACGCCGTCGCTGCGGATCTGGCCACCTTTGAAGAGAAAGTTGCCGCCCTGGAGTTTCGGCGGATGTTCTCCGGCGAGCAAGACAGCGCCTGCGCGTTCTTGGATATTCAAGCGGGCAGTGGCGGCACCGAAGCGCAGGATTGGGCCGAAATGCTGTTGCGCATGTACTTGCGGTGGGGCGAAAAACGCGGCTTTAAAACCGAGCTGATTGAGGCCTCTGACGGCGACGTTGCCGGGGTTAAATCGGCCACGGTGCGCGTAGAGGGTGAGTACGCCTATGGTTGGCTGCGCACCGAAACCGGCGTGCACCGCCTGGTGCGTAAGTCGCCGTTTGATTCCGGCAACCGTCGTCACACGTCGTTTGCCTCGGTGTTTGTCTCGCCCGAGATTGACGACGACATTGAGATCGACATCAATCCCGCTGATCTGCGTATTGACGTCTATCGCGCCAGTGGCGCAGGTGGGCAGCATGTTAACCGCACGGAGTCTGCGGTCAGGATCACCCACGCGCCCAGCGGCATTGTGGTGCAATGCCAGAACGACCGTTCCCAGCACAAGAACAAGGCCACGGCAATGAAACAGCTCAAGGCCAAGCTCTATGAGCTGGAGTTGCAGAAGCGTTCGGGCGATCAACAAGCCATTGAGGAGAGCAAGTCCGACATCGGCTGGGGAAGCCAGATTCGCTCCTATGTGCTCGATCAGTCGCGCATCAAGGATTTGCGTACCGGCGTTGAAACCGGCAATACCCAGGCTGTCCTTGACGGCGACCTGGACCCGTTTATTGAAGCGAGCCTGAAAAAAGGCTTGTAAGCATCAGGTAACACCACAGGCATGAACGACGAACAGGTTGATGAGAATAAGCTGATCGCGCAACGACGCGAGAAGCTGGCGCAAATCCGCGACGCAGGGAACGCCTTCCCGAATGACTTCCGGCGTGAGCACTATGCGGCTGATCTGCAGCAAGCGTATGGCGAAAAGCCGGCCGAGTTTTTTACGGAGACAGAAATTCCAGTAACGGTCGCGGGTCGCCTGATGGCGAAACGCGTGATGGGCAAGGCCAGCTTTGCGCAGGTGCAAGACATGAGCGGGCGCATACAGGTGTTTGTGCAGCGCGACCGCATCGGTACCGATCTCTACACCGCCTTCAAGCAGTTTGATCTGGGTGACATCGTTGGCGTAACGGGCAATTTGTTCGTCACCAAAACCGGTGAGTTATCGGTGAAGGTGGACGAGATCCGCTTGCTGACCAAGTCGCTGCGGCCCTTGCCCGAGAAATTCCATGGGCTGACGGATCAGGAGCAGCGCTATCGCCTGCGCTATGTTGATTTGATCATGAATCAGGCATCGCGCGAGGCGTTTCGCGTGCGCTCGGCGGCGGTGGATTATATCCGTCGCTTTTTGGTCGATCGCAACTTCCTCGAAGTAGAAACCCCGATGATGCACGTTATCCCCGGTGGTGCGACAGCGCGGCCTTTTATCACGCACCACAATGCCCTGGACATTCCGCTGTATCTGCGCGTCGCACCGGAGTTGTATTTGAAGCGTTTGGTCGTGGGCGGCTTTGAGCGTGTGTTCGAGATTAACCGTAATTTTCGCAACGAGGGTTTGTCCACGCGACACAACCCAGAGTTCACGATGTTGGAGTTTTATCAGGCGTACGCGGATTATCGCGACCTGATGGACCTGACCGAAGAGATGATTCGTGGCCTGGCGCAATCGGTGATGGGGACGACCCAAATCACCGCAGAAGATGGCGAAACCACCTACGACTTTGGCAAACCGTTTCGGCGGATGACTTTGGTAGGCTCTATCACTGAGCTTAACCCGGCCATTGACGCGGCGCAGTTGCAAACGCTGGAATCTGCCTCTGCGTTGGCGCAGTCCTTAGGCATTTCAGTCGGCAAGACCTGGGGGCTCGGGCGTGTGTTGACGGAGATCTTTGAGGAGACGGTTGAGAGCAAGCTGATCGACCCGACCTTTATCACCGAGTACCCGACCGAGGTGTCACCCTTGGCTCGCCGCAACGATGACAACCCCGACGTCTCTGATCGCTTTGAGTTTTTTATCGGCGGCCGCGAGATCGCGAATGGTTTCTCGGAGTTGAATGACGCTGAAGACCAGGCCGAGCGTTTCCGTCGCCAGGTGGCCGAGAAAGACGCGGGCGACGACGAAGCCATGCACTATGATGCGGACTACATTCGCGCGCTCGAATACGGCCTGCCACCAACGGCAGGGGAAGGCATTGGCATTGATCGTCTGGTGATGTTGCTGATTGGTGCGCCGACGATTCGCGACGTTGTCTTATTCCCGCATATGCGACCGCAACAGCCGTAGATCTGCTTGAGTCTGTCTGGCATCTGCTCAGCAGACCTTAGAGCGACAGACGCTTAAAGATCGCTTCAGGGATCAGGCGAATGATCAGCATGATATAGCGCCAGAAGAACGGCAGATAGACCACGTCTGCATTTTTCTCCAGCGCGCGAACGATACCCGCTGCAATCTGCTCGGGTTGTGCCCACAGGGCGCCCTTCTTGAACGCCGATGTAGTGGGCGTATCGACATA
>DOIU01000353.1:0-4206 GCA_003511825.1 Gammaproteobacteria bacterium
CTGCAAAAGCTGCCGGCAGAGATCCGTCGCGACGCCCTTGCCGATGTACTCGAGCCCGAGGGCGCGGCCGAGCTGTTGCGCGACAGTGGTGACTACTTGCTCAGCCTGCTCGGCACGGAAGACGGCGCATGACCCGTCTCGCCGCCTTGCACCTCAAAGCTTTTGGGCCCTTTACCGAGCGCAGCTTGCAGTTTGAGCGTGGCGACAGCGATTTACACATCGTGTACGGGCGCAATGAAGCCGGCAAGAGCGCCACCTTGCGCGCACTGCTTGGCATGTTGTATGGCATCCCCGCGCGCACGAGCGATAACTTTTTGCACGCCAACACGGCCTTGCGCATCGGTGCGGAACTCGAACGCAGCGGCGAGTCGGTGTCAGTGCAGCGGCGCAAGGGCACGCGCAATACCTTGCTCGATGCCGATGGCCAGGCTTTGGCCGAAGAAACACTACAGGCGTATCTTGGCGGCGTGAATCGCGAGTTGTTCACCTCCTTGTTTGGTATTGATCACCAACGCTTAACCGCCGGCGCGCAGGCGATACTGGAGCAACAAGGCGAACTGGGGCAGGCGCTGTTTGCCGCGTCGGCGGGCAGTCGTGCTTTGCGGCAAGTCCTCGGCCAGTTGCGAGATGACAGCGATGCGCTGTTCAAACCGAACGGACGCAACCCCGAAATCAACCGCGCGGTGAGTGCCTACCGCGAGACCCAAGACATCGTCCGGCAACACTCGCTGGTGGGGTCCACCTGGGAAGCGACCACCAAAGAGATCGAACAACTGCGCGCGCGCAGCGATGCACTGCGGGCGTCGGTCAATACCCAGACCGAGCAGCTGGCCCGGCTGCAGCGGTACCAGCGACTCTTGCCGCGATTCGCGCAGCGTGATCATGTGCGCGTGCAGTTGGCAGCCTATGACGGACAACGGGAGTTGGCGGATGATTTCAGCGAGCGGCGCCAGGCACTCGCCGATCGCTTACTGCTCGCACGGCGCGATGTGGACGCCACCGCCGAGCGCGTGCAGCGTCTGGAGAGCGAGCGCACGGCGCTCGATCCGCGAGAAGATGTGCTGGCGGCGGTTGAACAGATTGAGGCCTTACACGCAGGTGCAGGCGTCTATCGCGAGGCGCAACGACGTGCACCCGCACTGACCACGCGCCTGAATCAGCTGGATGCGCAGCTCAGTGCGCAACTGGCCGCGATTGATCCGGGGTTGACCGCAGCGGACCTTGCATCGTTGCAGGCCGTGCTTCATCGCGAGCAAGGTATTGCGCAGTTGGCAGCCGAGTTCCAAGACCTCAGCGCGGAGCAGCGTTTGCTCGAGCAGCAACGCGACGACAGCGAACAAGAGCGGGGCCGCCGGCAGCGCGAGCTGGCCGCTTTGGGCGAGGTTAAAACCAGCGAGGCCTTGGCAGTCGCCGTGCAGCACGCCCTGCAGGCGGGTGATCTGGATCAAACGTTGGCCGAGACACAGGCGCAGATCGACGCGCAAGCCGCCACCTTACAGACCCAAGTGGCGCGTTTGCCGGGTTGGCACCGAGATTTATCGGCCTTGGTCGAGGCGCCCTTGCCGGTGCGTGCCACGGTGACCCGCGTGCGCGATCAGTTTGCCAAACTGAGCGAACAACGGCGTCATCTGGATGCCGTGGACGATGGCTTGCGGCAAAAGGCCAGGGGCTGGGAAGACGATGTCGCGCGCTTGCAGCGCGAAGATCACATCCCGCAGCCGCAAGACCTGGAGGTGGCACGCCGCGAACGTGACCGCGTTTGGTCAGAGATCAAGTCCGTCTGGCGAGCGCCACCGGCCGACGCCGATAATCGCCGCGATGCGCTCGGTGCGGACTATGAGCAGCGCGTGCAGAGCGCGGATGCGATCAGTGATCGTTTGCGTTATGACGCTGATCGCGTCAGTCAGCTCGCCTTGGGCATGCGTGAACTCGAGAAGATTGCTGCCGAACGTGCAGCCAGCACCGAGCAGCGTCAAGCACTGGCGGCCGAGCAACGTGATGCTGACGAGGCCTGGCTGGCGCTTTGGTCCGCGGCGGATCTGCAGCCATTGTTGCCGGATGAGATGCTGGCCTGGCTGGATGAGGTGGCAGCGATTCGCCAAGCCCACGATGCCTTGACGGCTGCTCGCGCAAACCAAGCGCAGGTGCAGGCGCAGCGCGATAGGCTGTTGCAAGGCTTGAAAGAGGCCGGCATGGCGGTCTCTGACGCGAGTGACCTGAAGTCCGCCTTACAGCATGCAAAAAGACGCCAATCCGATGAACAGGCACAGGAGCAAGCCCTTGCTCGCGTGCGTGCGCGCCTCACCGAGCTGGATGACGCCCTCGCCAAGACAGCGCAGCGCTTGGCGCATACGGCGCGGGCCCGCGTGGACTGGCAAGCGCAGTGGGCAAGCAGCGTCGAGGGTTTGCCCAAGAGCCTGTGTCGCGATCATCCGCAGGCCACGGTCGAGGTGTTGCGCGCGCTGGCCAAAGCCGTGACGGTATCCGATAAACGGGCGGACGTGCAGCACGATCTCGCTGAGCACACGCGCGAATGCGCGGCCTTGCCCGAGGCACTGGATGCCTTGCCCGACGCGATTCAAGCGCTGGCCACGGAGCGCGAACCCTTCGCACAGGTGCATGCGTTGTATCGCGTGATGCAGCAACACCAACAGTGGCACGAGCAAGACGCCGCATTGATGGTGCAGTACGCTGAGGCGCAAGATCGGTTGCGCGATCAGCAACGCGAGCTTGACGGTGTCGAGCATCAGATGCAGGCGTTGTTGGCCGACGCCGGTTGTGACAACATCGCCGCCATCGCGGAGGTGGAAAAGGCCTCCACGCAAATCAAGGCGCTGCGACGACGCTTGCAGGATATTGAGCGCGATATCCTGGCCGATGGCGGCGGTGATGATCTGGCAACGCTCGACGCCGCAGTTAAAGGCTATGAACCCGCCGCGCTGGTCAGTGAGATCGACCGCTGCCAGCAATCTCTGGCTGATTTGGAGCCAGAGTTGCAAAAAACACTGCAAGACCTGGGCGCGCGTCAGCGGGATCTCGAGACGATGCAGGGCGGCGATGCCGCCACCCAGGCGGCGGAGGAGGCCGCCAGTCAGGCATCGTTGATGGGTAATCGTGCGCGTGAGTATTTACGGGTGAAAATCGCCAGTCGCTTACTGGCTGACGAACTGGAGCGCTTTCGGCAGAAACACCAGGGCCCGATGCTGGAGAACGCCAGTGGGTATTTCAAGGACCTGACCTTGGGCAGTTTTGAGCGCCTGACCACCGACTACAATGCCCAGGACAAACCGGTGTTATTGGCGATGCGCGACGACGGCCAGGGAGTTCATGTCGAAGGCATGAGCAACGGCACGCGCGACCAGTTGTATCTGGCTTTGCGCTTGGCCGCGTTGGACCGCTTTATTGCGCAGCATGGGGCGATGCCGTTTATCATCGATGATATCTTGATTGAGTTTGATGATGTGCGCAGCGAGGCAGCGTTGGCGTTGTTTTCAGCATTTTCGGCGCGCACTCAGGTGATTGTCTTTACCCATCACCAGCGCGTGGTCGAGTTGGCCGAGCGCCTGTCGCAGGCGCCCTCCATTATCGAGCTCTAAAATACAATATCGTACACATCTGGGTAGGTTTGGGCGAAATGCACGGTCAAGCATTCAGTGACGTGTTCGGGCAGCTCTTCATAGTCGCGGCGGTTGGCGTCGGGCAGAATGACTTCCTTAATACCCAGTCGTCGCGCAGCGATGATTTTTTCGCGGATACCACCGACGGCGAGCACTTTACCGGTGAGGGTGATTTCCCCGGTCATGGCGATATTGCGCTTGGGTGCGACGTTTTTCGCCAGCGACAGAATGGCGGTGGTCATGGTGATGCCGGCGCTGGGGCCATCCTTGGGCGTGGCGCCTTCCGGCACGTGTAAATGCAGATAGGCGTCCAGGAAGTACTCGGCATCGACACCGTAGGCCTCGGCGTTGGCGGTTGCAAAGCTGTAGGCGATATTGGCGGATTCTTTCATCACGTCGCCAAGCTTGCCGGTGATTTTGATGCCGCGATTCTTGGTGTGTACGCGGGTGGCTTCAATCGGCAGCGTGGCGCCGCCCATGGCGGTCCAGGCGAGGCCGGTGACAACGCCGACACCGCGCAGCAGACTCTCGTTCCTGAAAATGGGCTGGCCAACGAACTCCGCGAGGTTTTTATTGGTGTAATAGGTTT
>DOIU01000353.1:4509-4913 GCA_003511825.1 Gammaproteobacteria bacterium
CTCCGCGAGGTTTTTATTGGTGACGGAGATGGCTTTTGTGCCTTTGAGTAGCTGCACGACCGCTTTGCGCAACACTTTCTGCAACAGTTTTTCCAGATTGCGCACGCCGGCTTGTCGAGCGTAGCCTTCGATCAGGGTTTTTAGGGCCGAATCGCTGATCTTGACCTGGCTCTTCTTCACCTTGTTGTTGCGCAACAACTTGGGCCACAGGTGTTTTTTAGCGATGGCGAGCTTCTCATCGGCGAGGTAGCCGGCGAGGCTGATCATGTCCATGCGGTCCAGTAAGGGACGCGGAATGGTGTCGAGCTGATTGGCGGTACAGACGAACAGCACATTGGAGAGATCCACGCGCAGATCGAGGTAGTGGTCAAGGAACTCGCTGTTTTGTTCCGGATCAAGCACTT
>DOIU01000011.1 GCA_003511825.1 Gammaproteobacteria bacterium
GTGAGTCTGTCGATCTCAACGGTGTTTGCAATTACCGCCATCCTGTCTCCGACATGCGCAACATCTACTGAGAATATAAGCTCATTCGAAGCCACCGGGTGCTTGTAGTCAATCCCCAGACCGGCCGTCAATCGAGGCGAGTTGGGTACGCGATTGCCATCAACGGCACCCGTTGTGCCGGTGGGATCTGCATTGACCATCTTGGTTCGGGTGGCACCCACCACACCTTCGAGGGTCAGACGAGGAGACACGTTTGCCTGAAGCTCAAGTTCAACACCGTAACTCTCGTAGTCCTGGTTATCGAAAAACACCTCAAATGTCGTGGCATCAAACGCCAAGGCCTGTCCATCTTCAACCTCGTTGAAAAAAGCCGCTCCCATAACGGTCAGTTTGTTCCCGAGGAAGCGCGCTTTGCTGCCAATCTCGTAAGTCCACACCGTTGATGGCCGAAACGGAGGGGTGTCTAAGCCAGACGAGGCATTGAGAGAAAACCTTTCAAAACCTCCCGATGCGTAGCCGCGACTGATGGAAGCGTAGGTCACCGCATCCCGATGCCATCGATAGTCCATTGCCGCCCTGCCGGTCACATAGTCGTCCTCAACACGATCAGCCTGGGTGAAACTCGGCACGGTGCCGGGAAAACCGTTGGAGACATAGGTCGTATCAAAGTCCTGTGTATCCCTGGCGATGCGCAGGCCTGCAGACAATCGCAGCCGCTCTGCAGCCTGGAAAGCAATATCGCCAAACACGGCCGAGGTCTTACTGTCGATGGTGGTGTCATAGGTGCCGTTCAGCCCCGGATAGTAATCACTCTGTTGTTCGCGATCCATCTCATAGTCTGATTGAAAATACGCCAAGCCGATCACCCAATCGGTGCGACTGCCTTTCGCAGCGTTTAAACGTATCTCTTGGCTGAAGACCTGCTCGCCCTCAAAACCACGACTCACATCCCGCGATGGATCGGCGAAAAACTCTGGCGAAAGCTCAACACCGAAATCGGCATTAAACGCAGAAAACAGAAACGAGTCAGTATTGTCGGTGTTGATCGTGATGCCAATGTCCTGGTATCCCGTCGTGGATGTGAGTGTGAACTGATCAAATTCCCGTTCGATAGCGAGTGTCACCTGATCCATTTCACGCCTTTCGACGGGCTCCGTGTCATCTCCGGCAGTGGGGAAATCCGGGCTCTCGACGAGGACAAATAGAGGGTTCCGCCGATCATCCTCTTCCCTAGAAACCGTTAGCTTGGCGCTCAGTGGCCCTTCAGGCATGAGGCCGAGTGACAGACGGCCCGCCGTGACCTCAGCGGAGCCAATATCAGAATTCGTAAAGACATTCGGAATGTCTCCATCGACGTTCTGGTAGCGAAACGCAAAGCGGGCAGCCAGTGTTTGCTCGACCAGCCAGCCCCCTGCCGCAGCATCCAACAGCTGCGAATGCAACGTGCCCAGCTCAGCGCCCAACCGCAAGTCCCGTGCACCGTCTGCTTGACGTGGGACCAGATTGATTGCGCCACCGAGCGCATTGCGGCCAAACAGCGTGCCCTGCGGCCCACGAAAAACCTCAACCCGCTCGACATCATAAGGTGTCTGTGAAAATCCGGCCCCGGTAGTAGGCACGCCGTCGACTGAATACCCTATTGTATTATCATGCGTATTCAGAGGACTGCCGAGGGGCACAATGCCGCGCACTGATGCAAAGTTATAGCCCGGCGATCCGTAATCGATAAAATTAAAATTCGGCGCTCGCTGGGCAATGTCTAACCCCGGATCAAGAGAGCCGGAGGCCAAATCCTCACCGTCAACAACCGATGCGGCGACAGGCGCGTCAAATGCAAGCTCCTCGCGCTTTCGCGCATTGATTGTCACCTGCCCGACGTCGAACACCTCCGCATCCACCTCACTCTCAGTATCGGCGTGGCTAACAGGTAAGCTCACCAAGAGTGCCAAAAACAACATTACAACAGGCATCACTTTCACAACACACTCCTTCTACAGCAGCAATGGAGAGTGCCATGATTCTGGCCATGAGGCTTTTGCCAAGCGAAGCTCTTTGTTTGTCAGGCGAAGTTCTTGTTCCAAGACAAGGGCCTCAGTCGGGCTTTCGCGATCGTACTTGGCTCGGTCGGTGTCCAAACCGCTTTCTGTACGCCACTGAAAACGCCCCGGCATTCGAGAATCCGACCCGATTACCCACCTCACCAATGGAAAGTTCGCTCTCTTCCAATAAGATTTTGGCAACTTCAAGCCGTCTCGTCCTGAGATAGCCGAAAATGGATGTCCCCAGTACTTCGCGGAAGTGGGCACGCAGTGAGGTGGCATTGACGGCGACGCTGTTGCACAGCTCATCCACACTAGGGGGGTCGGCCAATCGTTGATCAATGATAGCCTGTGCATCCTTGACGCGCTTGAGCTGACGCGAGTTAATGGTCACGGGTTTCTCACTGTCATTGGACAAACAATGCGCAAGCTCTGCCACTGCTGATAAGGCGCAGCTCTCTGTATAGAGTTTTTGCAATGCCCCCGAATACCGCGGGGTTTGCAGTTGGGCACCGAGCTGAACCAACCCCGTTAGCGGCCCCAAGACACGTTGAACATGCCCTGAATCAAAGAGTTTTTCGAGTGAACGAAGGCTTGCATCGCAATCCGTCGTCTCAAACCACGACTTTTTAATGTGAAAGCCCACCCATGTGTTTTCGCTGCCGGCTTTGCAGACCGCCCGGCACGTCGCCTTCCCCGAAACACAGAGCAACTGCGTCTGATTCAAGACAAAACG
>DOIU01000023.1 GCA_003511825.1 Gammaproteobacteria bacterium
GCTTTCGGGGTCCACTTCAAGGTAGACCGTTTTTACCCCGCTGTTTTTTTCTTATTTTTCCCTTCAATTTTGCTTGCCGGCAAAATTAATACCGAATTATCTGCTGAGTTACTGTATCCCAATGTCATTCCACCGGTTTATCAGATCGGCGGATTCAATGATGAGGAAGTTGCAGAAGAATTAACATCTATAGAAGATATATCTTACATAGATGAGGATTTTTTGATAGTGAGCGAGTCTGGCGGGCATCGCCTGCTCCTCATGAGTAGTGCCGGTGAAATTATTCGCCATTCGGGAGGTTTTGGAAAAAAATCCTGCCAGTTTAATACGCCTAAAGGCGTTTATTTGCATGGTGATCTGCTTTATGTGGTGGATGCAGGTAATAAGCGTATTCAAATATTGAATGCGACTAATTTGTCATGTCAATCTATGTTTTCAATTCCTGAGGTTGCTTAGCCTCAGGATGTCGCTGTTATCCACGATAATATGTTTATCTCTGATAACTCTGGTCGGGTGGCAAATTATTCACTTAAAAGCCGTCAGTTTATTGAGAGCTTTGATTATTCTGAAAGCGGTCAGGCATTGCGTATCCCAACTGGTTTGGCTGTTTTTGATGAGCAGTTGGTGATTGCTGATTCGGGCAACAATCGAATCGTCATTGCGGATATTGACGGTAAAGTCGTCAATAGTTGGGGAGACTATGGGTCTTACGGGGGGCAGCTTGCGAGTCCCAGCGCTGTCGCCGTTTTCGGCTCGACTTTCTTGATCGCCGATACCATAAACCATCGGTTGCAGGCATTTTCTAGTCGTGGTGAGTTCCTTTTCCAGTGGGGCAGGCATCCGCCCACGGCACACGAAGGGCACGGACGTATTCATTACCCATCCGCTATCGCAGTGAGCAGATCTGGCCGAAACGTGATGGTTTGCGAAACCATTGAGAGCCGTTGTCAGATGTTTCGCGATATAACGCAAGATGATCGTATTGCGAGTGTCAGCGATTCTTCCTGGTGGGAGAAAGCCACACGTTTTCATTACGGTACCAAGGGAACCACGGTGGCAGCGTGCAGTGGTTGCCACGGTGGCTGGGGTGAGAAGGCAAAGCCGACGGAGTCAGCCTCGTTGGAGAAGAGTGTGCCGGATCGTTTGTCCAGTTTGTTGATCAAGGAGGCCAACGCTGACATTGACACGTATGACAAACTTGTCCACGAGTATTTTGCTGTCTCAGAACCTGATACACATTCGGTGTTGCTTTTTTTGCTCAAGCCGCATGAGAAACGGGGCGTCAAACCCAAGTTCGTCACGCGCATGGGAGGGCGAGGAACAGAGTACGGTAAGATGATTCAGCCGTCGGGCATTCTGTTCGATCCGCACAAGCCGACGATATGGGTCAGCGACAAGGGTAACCTTCGCTCGCAAGAGTTTGCATTCTCACAGACGCCCGTGATAGCGAATGACCGATCGAGTTGGACGCCGAGTGAAGGGCAATACAACGCCAAAATGTCGTCTGGCTCAGGGTCTTCAAAGTTTGTGAGGGCGAATGTTTATCGTCCCAACGATATGATCGACAAGCGGGCTAAGCTACCTGATCTGCCTCCAGTCGGTGAGCCGAGCGCAATGACTCAGCTTATGGATGGCACCATCCTTATGGTAGATCCACCCATGGGCACGGTGCACGTGTTCGATGCAGACATGACGTACGTCCGAACATGGGATGACTACGGTAATGGAGAGCAGCGCATGCTCAAGCCCTTAGATATTGCCGCTGATCTCAAACGTAATCGCGTGTACGTCGTCGACGAATATGACTTCAAGATCAAGGTGTTTGATACCCGAGGCCACTATCTGTTTGCATTTGGCAGTGCAGGTGCTGAAGCGCATCAGTTTGTCACGCCGTTTGGTATAGCGGTTGATCAAGACGGTGACATTTTCATTACAGACACTGCGAAAAATCAGATCAAGAAGTTCAGTCCTGATGGCGAGTTCATCGCCAGTTGGGGTGTTTGGGGTGATGAGTTAGGGCAGTTTTACAACCCTAAAGGTATCACCGCCATTAATAACGATCTCTTGATCGTGCTGGACTTCGGAAATCATCGTGCCCAGGTGCTCACTACCGATGGGAAATTTTTATCAACGTTTGGGATCGATGAAAATCCAAATGAAATCAATGCCCTCAGTCGTCGTTAACGCAACTTTATTGATCTTGTTCCTCCTGCTGCCAATGACGGCAGCAGGTGCGCAGGCAAGTGCTGACTCACAGTCTGTTAGGACCTTGAATTTACACAGTTATGAGGGGGCGATAACAGCGAGGTTAATCGTCCCCGAACGGATCACACCCTTCTCAACGTTCACTATTCACGTCGTTCTGGAATGTGAGCGTGAGAGCTTGTGTCACGAGCCGCACGTTCGTTTCAACGCCCGAATGCCTGGTCATGGCCACGGGATGAACTATGCCGTCTCGGTCACGCGTGAGTCTGATACACGGTTTAGAGTAGAGGGTGTCCGACTGCACATGCCTGGAACTTGGGACTTGCACCTCGATGTACAGCCGGCGCATGGACGAAATGAGATCTATCGATTGCAAGCTTTCCTTGAGATTTAGCGCGTTTATATATGCGCTGTTGTTGCTGTGGGCCTCTTCGGATGGATATAGTCAACCGCTGACCGATGAAGTGCACGAGACAGTTCTTGATGCTTTTCAAGAGCATGGTAACCCGCATCCGAGTAGCCATTTTTCGGGAAATAAAAAGGCGATCGCGTTTGGCCAGCGCGTTTTTTTTAGTACTGTTTTTTCCTCCAATCAAACCCGCTCTTGTGCGTCCTGTCACCAGCCAGAGCGAGAGTGGACAGATGGTCGATCCGTGGCCGAGGGCGGTTCTAGAAATGTGCCCACACTGTGGAACTTGCGCGGAAAGCACTGGTACTTTTGGGATGGCCGGGCAGATTCGCTATGGAGTCAGGTGTTGCAGGTCTTTGAGAACCCGGCTGAACATGATGTGTCGCGCACCCGTATTGCGCAACTATTGTGTGGGGGTGGAGAACTCGCGAGAGGCTATCGGGCTATTGCTGGCGATTGCCCGGTATCACTCGATCAATTGGGTACGTTACACCCGTGCGCAACACCGACGAGTGATGAGGTCAGCTGCAGGCGCGCCTGGGAGCAGGCCCCAAAGGCGATTCGAGAGGGTGTCAATGCTGTCTTTGTGTCTCTAGGTAAAATGGTGGCGGCATTTGTTGAAACCTTAACTGCACAACCTTCCCGATTTGATGCCTTGTTGGGACGATTGCGGGCAGGGCAATCTTACGCCGACGTGTTCAATGAGCAGGAGTTTCGAGGATTGGAGATTTTTGCGGGTGAAGGCCAATGTGTATTGTGCCACTTTGGTTCGGATCTTTCTGATGGCGAGTTTCACGATGTGCGTGTATTGCCTGCCAACGGGGCTGTTGAGCAGGGACGTTACCGTGGTGCAGAACTTTTGTTATCAGATAGATTTAATTTGTTGTCTGTCTACAACGACTTCCCTAAGACACTGGTCCACACGCGCTACGTGAAAAAAAAGCCTGAAGACTGGGCACGGTTTAAGACCCCGACACTGAGGCGTGTTCAGCATACTGAGCCCTATATGCATCAGGGGCAGCTGTCCACACTCGAAGCCGTGGTTGACCACTATTCCACATTTGAAAATGCATTGGAGCAGCCTCATCATGGTGAGCAGTTTTTAACGCCGTTGCACTTGTCTGCTGAAGACAAAGCCGCGTTGGTGGCTTTTTTGCGGACCCTATGAGTGTGATCGTAACATGTTACTGGTGCGTGTTTTGCGGGAGGTTCTCTCCATCGCACCCATTGTCCGAGAGCAGAGTGCGATGATTACGGGTGTAAAAGATGTCTATTATAACGTCGCTGACATGCGTGCTGCGGTGGGTTTCTATACCGACGTTTTAGGGATGCGCGTTGTTTATGAGAGCGAGTATTGGACAGCACTATCCCTGGGTGGTCTGCATATTGGCTTGCATTGGAACGAGGGTGAGTCCGTCCCTCAGGTTCCCTATGACAGTCATGGGGCCCACTGTGGCGCCACCTTGACACTGGCAACGGATGACATCGATATCGATACGCAGCACCTTCTTGACCGGCAGGTTGAGGTCATTGGGCGGCTTGATGAGCCCTGGGGCCGCCTAACGGTTTTTAAGGACCTGGATGGCAACGTCCTAAAGCTAATGCAGCAGCCCGATCACTAATCGTCTGCTCTGAGGAAAAGACCTGCTGAGTCTGACTGCCTCGTCGAGCACTTGCACACCTGCCATTTAAGCACTGTGAGACTTGCCGCATCTTCAACGACTTGGTGGTCAGAGTGCTAAAGACCGCGTACGTAGGTCATTCGCATAAGCTGGGCAATTGCCAACCCACTCCTTCGTATCAATCTTCGAGGCTACGAGTGTCTGAGATACTCACCTTCAATACTTGCGCTTGCATTTGCCAGACGACCGGTCTAATATTGCTCGCATGACGGCATCTTCATCACCTTCAACCACGTCGAGTGGCAACGATAAAGCGCTCAAGAAAGCGCGCTCAACACGTGAACGTCTCGTGCGCTGCGGTATTGAGGTGCTCACCGAGCAGGGATTTTCCAGCACCGGTATTGATCAGATTCTGAAGCGTGTCGGTGTTCCCAAAGGCTCTTTTTATCACTACTTTTCAAGCAAAGATGCGTTTGGTCAGGCGGTGATTGAAGGCTATGCAGAATATTTTGCGAATAAGCTCGACCGACATCTGCTCAACGTGGCGCGTGACCCTCTTGATCGTATTCATGACTTTATTGCAGATGCGCGCGCGGGTATGCAGCGCTATGCCTTCCGACGAGGGTGTCTTATCGGAAATCTGGGGCAGGAGTTCGGTGGTGATGAACGGTTTGCCGATGCCTTGGAAGCCGTATTTATTGACTGGCAGGGGCGTATCGCCGTTTGTTTGAACGAGGCGAAATCGCAAGGACACATACCAAATAGCACTGATACCGAGCAATTGGCGGAGATCTTCTGGATGGGATGGGAAGGTGCGATTTTGCGGGCAAAGCTTATCCGAAATGTGCGCCCGATTGATCACTTCGAGGCGTATTTTTTTGCCAGTTTGGCCGCTGGCTGCACACAACTTAGGTGACTAAAACATGCAAGCAATCATGATCAGCAATGATAACGAGAATTATGCCGTTGCGTTAAAAGACGTGGATGAGAATCTGCTACCTGAAGGTGATGTCACGGTGCGTGTGGCGTATTCAACCTTGAACTATAAAGACAGTCTCGCCATCACGGGCACATCACCCATCGTTAAAAAGTTTCCGCTGGTACCTGGTATCGATTTCGCCGGCACTGTGGAGAGCAGCGCACATCCGGATTTCAAGGCAGGGGATAAAGTTGTATTAAATGGATGGGGTGTGGGTGAGTCGCATTGGGGTGGTTTGGCGCAGAAAGCGCGGGTCAAGGGGGATTGGTTAGTCCCGTTGCCTAAGGCATTTGACGAGCGCCAGGCGATGGCAATCGGTACGGCGGGTTACACAGCGATGTTGTGTGTGCTTGCTTTGGAGCGTCATGGTGTTAAACCCGGAGATGGTGAAGTGTTGGTCACCGGCGCCGCCGGTGGGGTTGGCAGTGTGGCCGTCGCCGTGTTGGCGGCATTGGGTTATACCGTCGCTGCGTCCACGGGCCGCAGTGTCGAGACGGATTTCTTACGTCAGTTGGGTGCCAGCGAAATCATTGATCGCGACACGTTGTCAGCCAAGGGCAAACCACTTGCCAGGGAGCGTTGGGCAGGAGCGGTTGATGCGGTGGGCAGTTACACGCTAGCGAATGTGTGTGCAGCCACTCGCTACGGCGGTGTTGTAGCTGCCTGCGGATTAGCGCAGGGTTTCGATTTTCCCGCCACGGTAATGCCGTTTATTCTGCGCGGCGTGACCCTGGTCGGGATTGATAGCGTGTACCGACCCAAAGCTGATCGCGTTGAAGCCTGGGAGCGCTTGGGGCGGGATTTGGATGTTGCGCGTCTGGATGCCATTATGCAGGAAATCCCTTTGCAGTCGGTGATTGAGACGGCGTCAGCGCAGTTGGAGGGCAGGGTGCGAGGTCGTGTTGTCGTGAACGTGAACAGTTAGAGAACACCCCTAAGGAGTCAATGATGACCAATGCAGATATTAGCCGTTTTCCTGTGCCAGACCTGAATGCCTTGCCGGAGGATATTCGCGAGAAGATTCTCGCCGTCCAGGAAAAATCCGGATTCATACCGAATGTATTTATGGTGCTAGCACATCGCCCTGAAGAGTTTCGGACCTTTTTTGCATACCATGATGCACTGATGGAGTCTGACAGTGGCTTGAGTAAAGCAGAGCGCGAGATGATCGTGGTGGCTACATCTAACCATAACGGCTGCCAGTATTGCGTGATTGCTCACGGGGCCATTTTGCGCATCCGTGCCAAAGATCCTCTCGTCGCTGATCAGGTGGCGATCAATTACCGCAAAGCGGACATCAGTCCTCGACAGAAAGCCATGCTGGATTTTGCCATGAAGGTGGCGGTCAACTCCCAGTCAGTGGGTGATGCCGACTATGAAGCGCTCTATGCGGAGGGCTTTAGCGACGAGGATATATGGGACATCACGGCGATTACGGGGTTTTTTGGCCTCTCCAACCGTATGGCCAATGCCTTGTCGATGCGTCCGAATGATGAGTTCTACATGCTCGGTCGTCAGCCTCGCCAATAGTCCCTCGGGGCGATCGCAGGCTGCGGTCGCCCCAAAGTTCACCCGTATCTCAGCTACCTGCGTTGATGGTGCATCATGCGCTATCAGCCCCTAACGATTGATGGCACTTGAAAAGCGCGCACAAATACGCGAGTCTTCGGTGCTGCGAGCGTAGGGTTCAGATGGTAACGCTCTCTCCCAATCGCCGTTCCCAATACATAACCGAATGACTCACTATCCGTAGGAAGACACTTATGCTGAAACAGACGCTCATGGGCGCTTTTGCGCTTGGAATATCCGCTCCAACCTTTGCCGATAGCTTTATGGATGCCAAGTGGGCCGCAGCCTTATGTGAGGCGTGGAATACGAGTAAGGTCTTGTCCGAAGACCTCGTGCGCGATGAGTGGATGGCGAACAACTCTCGCGGCTACAAGCTTATCCGCATGTTTCGTGAAGAGTGTGGCGAGGTCACGCAGATTCAGCTCACCATTGAGGCGCGCGACGGGAAAGCGTTCTGCAGTTATGGCGGAGCTGCCGATGACCAAAAATTGGAGAAAACCGTCGACTATCAGCTCAGTGCGTCAGATCGCCGATGGACAGAAATGGGCAGTGGCGAGTATGGACCGTTTAAAGCCATGATGTTCGGCTACATCACCGTGAAAGGGCCCTACGATGAGGCGATGTATCACATGAAGCCTTTCAGTGAATTCCTTGCGCTTGCCGGCACCATCCCAGGCGAAAAGGGTGCAGAGCATTGTCCCAGTAGCCAATAGCGCTGCGTGGTCATCCATTGATGCCTCTACAATCGGACCATCATCATCCGCAGCGTTTTGACTTGGTCAATGAGCTGCATGCGCGCCCGTTTCCACAAGTCAGGGCGCCTGGGGCTGCCGCTTTTATTGCGTTTAAAGTGCCGCAGGACGCCGTCAATCGCGACCCTTATCTGGATCGTGCGCATTTGTATGCCTTGTTGAATCACTACGCCGCTGCGTTGCCTGCACAAGACGCGGACCACTACTATGGCAGCTTGGGAGATGCGCGATTACGTTGGGAACGTCACAACGAGTTTATGACCTACACGCTCTATACAACGAGCGAGGCGGACACTCCGTTTCAAGAAGTGTTGTTCGATGTGTTCCCAAGTGAGTGGATCGCGATGGCCCCCGGCAAGGTCTTAACCTCTGCACTGGTCGAGTTACACAGTATCTCGTCACTCTCTTCAGGTGTGGCGATGTTGGACAAAGATGTCGGCCCCTATTTTGTGTCAGAGAGTTTCGCGGCATCGCGGGTCATCGAGGACAAAGCCATCGTCTGCAGTGACTTCCGTATTGATGCCGGCGGTCATGTGCGTTTTGCCGTGCTCGCAGCGGACGACATCACGCCGCGACGATTGGGTCGAGTTGTGCAGCGACTGATGGAAATTGAGACCTATAAGTCGATGGCAATGCTGACGTTGCCGCAGGCACGCCGCGTCGCTGCTCGCGTCAGCGAGTTGGATGGGCAGTTAACGGCCTTGGTGCAGTCGATGTCGCAGCGACAAGAGGCGGAAGGGGATACCCTGGCCGGGTTGCTCAAGATTGCTGCAGAGATTGAAGTCTTGGTCTCCACCACGGCTTTTCGATTCAGTGCGGCAGGTGCGTATGAAGCCATTGTCAGCCAACGGCTCAGTATATTGCGAGAGGAACGGTTAGAGGGGCGGCAGATGATCTCGGAGTTTATGCTGCGCCGATTCGAACCGGCAATGCGCACATGTCGCTCTGCCCAGGCGCGGTTGGCAGACTTGTCAAAGCGGGCTGCCCGTGCGTCGAACTTGCTGCGTACGCGCGTGGATGTGGCCACCTCGGCGCAAAACCAGAAGTTGCTGGAAAGCATGGATCAGCGTGCTGAGTTGCAGTTGCGATTGCAGGAAACAGTCGAGGGGCTGTCTGTGGTGGCCATCAGCTATTATGCAGTGAACCTGCTTAGCTATTTGCTGTATCCCTTCGTGCAGACAATGGGGCTGGAGAAGAAATTTCTGACTGCTTTGCTCGTTGTTCCCGTTGTGGTCGGCGTCTTGTGGATGACAAAGCGCATTAAGCGGAAACTGCATCACTGACTGAGAGGGTGGGCAGTGAGCAAAAACGGTGTGATCGCGCCCATGGCGTACGGCAGCTTTGACTGCCTTGGCCATGGGCGTGACGGATCACTCCTCGCCGGCGCGGGCGAACAGCGGTTTGTCGTGGCGATACACATCCTCTCGACGAACTGCAGTTAAAAAGAAGAGCCCAAGCAGCATCAGTGCTACTACGCCTAAGATGGGTAGTGTGAAACTGCCGCGGGATTCAGCAAGGGCGCCCGACGCAATCGGCGATAACACCTGAGCGATACAATACCCCAAAGTGAGGCGCCCCATAATTTGGCTGGATTGGCCGCGAAATCGGCGCCCAACGGTCGCGAGTGTCAGCGACACTATGCCCATAAAGCTAAAACCGAACAACACCGCGGCACCGATCGTACCCTCAAGCGACGCGGTGTTCACCAGTACCAGATTGCCGATGATATTGGTGGCGAAAGCCAGCATCAGGGCGTCAAGGTAACTGATACGGCGGGCGATGGCTTCCCAAATCAGCGGGGCCGGGGTTGCTGCCAAGCCGACCACGAGCCACATTTTTGCGCCAAATCCGGGCAGAGGTTGCATCTCAGCCATCAAGGACGTGAATGTGACGTTCATGGTGTTACTGAAGCCTGCACAAAAGTAAGCGCCTTGCATTAACCATAACCAGCGAGCAGAGGGCAGTTCGGCAAGCACGCCTCGGGATGTGTTGAGAGGTTCGTGGGTTTCAGGCTTAGGCAGTGGCAATAGTCCCATCGCAGGTACTAACAACACCATACCCAAGGCGGCGAGGACTAACCACTGTAGGCGCCAGTGGAGACCTAACATCTCGTGCAAGAATTCAACGGCGAGTGCGCTGAATACAATACCAAGCCCCATGCCGCAGAAATATACGCCAAGGCGAATACTGTGGCCGTTTTGATGCAACCAGTTAACAATCAGCCCCGCGCCGAACATAAAACCGGCTGCGGCGCTGATGCCGGCAAAAAAACGGCTGACACCCCAAACCAGGATGTGTTCATTCATGGCCATGACAGCGGTGGCAATAACCGAGACCACCAAGCCGTAACGGTAGAAAAAATCTTTTGCCTTCAAATCAGAAACCAGCCAGACGACGAATAGGCCAACGAGGTAGCCCATATATCCCCAGCCAGCGAGCAAACCGGCACTGCTCTCGGTGATCAGTTCTTGGCCTTGCATCACCGGTATCATCGGAGTGAATGCATAGCGGCCGAGGCCCATGCATAAAACTAATGAACATATGCCTGCCAAAAGTACGGTATGACGTTCAGCCTTGATCAACTTGCGCTCCCGTGTATTGTTTTAGTCGTGCCGCGAGTTCGTTGGGCGTGGTGCTGTGACGCATGGCATCCACCAGTTCACCGTCGCGGTCAATAATAAAAAAACGTGATGTGTGTAGGTATTCGTAGTCGCCGCCATCCTCAGACTCAGTACGTTCATACCAAGCGCCGTAGCGACGGGTTAACTTTGCTATTTCTTGCTGAGTGCCGATCAGTCCGGCAATTTTCGGGTGCCAGCTGCGGGTATAGGCATCCAGTGATCGTATATCGTCACGCCAAGGGTCAATGCTGATCATCAAGGCTTGCAGCTCGTTGACTTGCTGGTAAGGCAGCCGGTCAAACGCGGCCTTCAAGACCGCCATGGAGGTGTCACAGTAGTTAGTGCAACCCAGGAATCCAAAGTAGATCACAACCACTTTGCCGCGATAATCAGACAGTGACACCGGCCCATAAAGCCCTTCGAGTGTAAATTCGCCGCCTAATGAACCGTCCGCGTTGCCCACGCCGCCCAGAGGCTGATTGCTATCAGCCACCCAAGCGCCAATCAGGCCGCCTATAAACAAGGCAGCCACGATAGGCAGTGCGATACGCAGCCCGCGCTGCGGTACACCGTTGCTCATCAGTGACCCATGAGCATATTGTGGTTCATGTTCTGCATAACCCAGATCGATCCGACAATAAGGATGGCGACCAGGACCACCACGAAAATAGCGGTGATGATGTTCCACCACTGTTCGGAGGCGTTGTTCATGTGCAGAAAGAACACGAGTTGCACTAATACTTGAGCAACGGCGCATACAAAGATTGTGATGATTGTCAGTGTGCGATCAAAATCGCCGCTCATCACCATAAAAAATGGCAGGGCCGTGAGCCCGATAGACAAGAGCAGGCCAACGATGTATTCGCCGACACTGCCATGACTCGCGCCATGTTCGGTTGTGCTGTGACCCATCAGACCATCTCCATCAGATAAACAACGCTGAATACGCAAATCCAGATAATGTCCAGAAAGTGCCAAAACAGGCTGAGACACATCAGTCGGGTACGATTTTGAGTCGTAATGCCGTCCCGATGCAGGTGATAAAAGATCGCTACCAACCAACACATACCCGCAAACACGTGCAGTCCGTGGGTACCTATCAGGCCATAAAATCCTGACCAAGCGCCCGATGACCAAGGTGACGCACCGACATGTGTGAGGTGGATAAACTCTTTGATCTCCATGATCAAAAAGCCTGCGCCGAGGGCAAACGTAATGCCAAGCCATAGATAGAGCTGTTTGCGGTCGTTGTCATTCGCCCCAAGCATTGCCATGCCAAAGGTGAAACTACTCAACAGCAATAGCGCCGTTTCCATGGCAACGTAATCCAGCTCAAACAGCTCGCTGGCCAACGGCGCATCGACAAAGTTGCCGCGCAATACGGCATAAGTGGCAAAGATACTGGCGAACAAAATACAATCAGAAAGGATGTAGATCCAAAATCCGAAGACTGTATCGCCTTCCATATCGTGGTGATGTTCACCGTCAATATAGCCCGTATAGCCGGCCTCTGGAGCAGGCATTGAAGTATTACTCATGTCTGTCTCCTCTATAAGCCGACAGGAACCGCAGTAACGGCTTCGTCAGTCTTGGTTTCGGGCTCATCGCCCCCTTGCGTTAAACGCTGACGACCGCGGGCATAGTTTTCCCACCGCTCGCGTTCAATCGCTTCGATTTGCTCAACGGGCACCCAGTAGTCTTTCTGGCCAAAGAAATTCCAGATCAAGAAGGCTGCAACCATGCCGAGCGTGCTGATAATGGCCAGCCACCAGACGTACCAGACCATGGCAAGACCCATCACCAGGGAGAGTCCACCAATGACCACACCCGCCCACGTGTTAGATGGCATGTGGATAGGCTCGTATTTTGGTGGCGCTTTACCGTCAAGGCCGTGTGCTTTGAGGTAGCTCAGTTGGTCCCGGTCGCGGACGTCGGGCAATACCGCAAAGTTGTAGAAAGGCGGGGGTGAGCTGGTCGTCCACTCCAACGTGCGTGCATCCCAAGGATCACCGGTGAGATCGAGGTTCTTTTGTTGGTCACGAATACTCGCGAGAATTTGGTACAGCTGAATCGCGATTGCGCACAAGATAACAACCGCGCCCACTGCTGCAACAACTAGCCAAAAATTCCACACGGGGTTGTCATAGTAGTTCAGTCGCCGTGTCATGCCCATGAAACCGAGGATGTAAAGCGGCATAAAGGCGAGGAAAAAGCCAACGGTCCATAAGCCTGCGGCCCATTTACCCAGCGTTTCATCCATCGTGAACCCGGTCGCTTTCGGGAACCAATACGTGATGCCCGCAAACAGCCCGAAAACCACGCCGCCAATAATCACGTTGTGGAAATGGGCGACCAAAAAGAGGCTGTTATGCAGCACGAAATCTGCCGCTGGGATGGCAAGCATAACGCCGGTTAAGCCGCCAAGCGCGAAAGTGGCATAAAATCCCATGGTCCACCAAATCGGTGCCGAAAACTCCACACGACCCTTGTACATGGTGAATAGCCAATTAAATAGCTTCACCCCCGTTGGTATGGAGATGATCATGGTGGCGATGCCGAAGAAGGCATTCACGTTTGCGCCGCCACCCATGGTAAAGAAGTGGTGCAACCATACGCAGAATGAGAGCAGCATGATGCAGGCGGTAGCCCAGACCAGAGATGTGTAGCCAAACAGGCGCTTGCGTGCATAGGTGGCAGTCACCTCGGAGAAAACGCCAAAGCAAGGCAACACCAAGATGTACACCTCGGGATGAC
>DOIU01000099.1 GCA_003511825.1 Gammaproteobacteria bacterium
GCTTTGTTTGATCACCTTTGTATATCTGCTGCGCGGAGTCGCAGGACTGATTTTACCCTTCGTCAGAACGCACCCGGCAGTGACCAAAAATTCGTTCACCTTCTGGATGGTGAGCTCTATCATTTGCTGTTTGTACGGTCTTTTCTATCTATTGGGTACCTTCAATAGGTGGGAGGATATGCGTAGCGCTGGCACGCGAGATTAGGTGCTATCTGATCAGCCTCCTCCTTCCCTGATACCTGGGCAGAATCGAGTACGGAAGAGCGTATCCGATTGAGCCCAAAGCATTGGCAAACCTCAGTGGTTGTAGTAGCTTTGGCGCTTTGCTGATGATTGCTCACCCTCGTTATCGCATTGGGGAATGCCAATGCCTTTGTAGGCTTGGATCGCCTTGAATCTTGTGCGCGACATCGAGATGTCAGCTGTGTATGGCGAACAAGCCCGTGGGGTACCGTAAGCTTGTTGATATCACAAACTCCTAACAAAGCAGTGCCGGCGATTGCGCGGGATGCAAGACGATTCGCAGGCCGCGTCGCGCTAAGCTGCGGCTGTCATTTGCAAAAGGGTGCTTAGGAAGGCATATGAACCTGATCTTCAGAATGTTGTCGCTGCTGGTCGCATCGTTTTTCAAACAGCGCTTACCCGTCGAAAGCCCGAAAAACACGCTGGTATTGCGCGTGCTGCCCAACGATATCGATATCAATATGCACATGAATAATGGCCGATACCTCACCATCTGCGATCTGTCCCGCGTAGACATGTTCCTCCGAACCGGTCTGGCTCGCACGATGGTTAAAGAAAAGTGGATGCCGGTGATTGCCGAGCACACCATGAAATACAAGCGGGGTTTAAAACTCTTTGAAAAATACGAAGTCCATATGGAGATTGTCCAGTGGGATGAGAAGTATTTTCATATGGCGCATGTGTTTTTGATTGGGGATAGAGTTGTTGCAGAAGGTACCTCGAAAGGTGCGGTTGTCAGTAAGGCTGGCGTTGTGGAGCCCGCAGAGGTGATGAAAACAGTTGCCGATCGTCTTAGCCGTCAATGCAGATAATGCATGCCTGGTACTAATTAAGAGCTCCTTAGCGTGAATAAACGTTTTTATTAAACATGGTGCTGATGTTAAGAGTGTGGAAAACCTTGCTAAATCGACGATACCATCAGTGCATTCGGCGTCTGCCCGGTCTAGCGTTTGAACGCTCTGGGAACGTTATTGAGACTCCTAAAGCGCAGGCGGTCAGCGACTTCGTTTAGGTCAGCCTAACGCCGCGCATGAGTTCATCGTCGTCGACGTCGCGCGACAAGGTTTTGCAGCGTCCTTAGCGTCCGTTTGATCCGCAAGACCGCGTTCGGCTGTATGATCCGGGCAATCCGGCGTATACTCCCGAGCCTACTCGCCAGCGAAGAAATTGCCGCTATGCCTTACCTGTATCTGGCCGCAGCCATTGTGGCTGAAGTCGTCGCCACCTCGTCTCTCAAAGCGTCGCAGGAGTTTACCCGCCTCGTGCCATCGCTGCTGGTGGTGGTCGGCTATGGAATTTCGTTTTTTATGTTAACGCTGGTGTTGCGGACCCTGCCGGTCGGTATCGTCTACGCCGTGTGGTCGGGTTTGGGCATCGTGTTGGTTACGTTGGTGGCGGCGCTTCTGTTTGGCCAAATTCCAGATCTGCCGGCGGTCCTCGGCATGCTGCTGATTATCGCGGGTGTCGCGGTTATTCACTTGTTTTCCAAGACCACCACATCCGGCTAGGGGCGAGCGTATGGGATTACTACCGCCTGAGACGCTCTTGGTGTTTTGCACCACGGCTGTGTTGCTGGCCTTAACGCCTGTCCCTGATAACAGCTTTGTGCTGTTGCAGTCGCTGAGTTTTGGTCCTCGCGCGGGTTGGCTCGTGACACTCGGATTGTGTACGGGCGTGTTGGTGCATACGACAGCGGTTGCTCTGGGTGTGGCTGCCGTGTTTCAGGCATCGGCAACCGCGTTTCACGCCTTGAAGATTATCGGCGCAGGGTATCTCTTATACCTTGCCTGGCAGGCGTGGCGAGCCGCGAGTGCGGCGGCCACGCTGCACGCTGACGGTGAGGCCCCCGCAGCGCCGCCCGCAAGTTGGCTCTATCGGCGCGGCATGTTCATGAGCATCAGCAACCCGAAAGTCGCCGTGTTCTTTCTGGCCTTTCTGCCGCAGTTTGCCGTGCCAGAGCGCGGCCATTTAACCGCGCAAATCTTCCTGTTGGGCGGGCTGTTTATGGTGTCGGCTTTGGTGGTGTTTTCGTCCATCGCCTGGGGGCTGGCGTGATTGGTGTGCGCTTACGCCGTTCCACGCATATTCAACGTTGGCTCAATCGCACCAGTGCGGGGGTATTTTTCCTGCTGGCGATGAATCTGTTGGCCGCGCGTCAAAGCCACTGATGGTTCGTGCGATGACAAGTCGTTAGGGGAGGGCGATACGATGGAATTCATCATCTTTGAGAGCCTGCTGCCGGTGTTTATCGTGATTGGCGTGGGCTTGTTGCTGCGCAAGTCAGCTTTGGTGCCTGAGCCGGATTGGCGGGGAATTGAGCTGCTGGGGTACTGGTTGCTATTTCCGGTGTTGGTGTTTGACTCGCTGGTTCGCATGGATTTGTCGGGCATTGATCTTGGTGCCATCACGCAAGCTTACCTCGCTGCGGTATTGATTCAGCTTGCGCTGATTTGGTTTTTGCGTGGGGCGATGCGTCAGCACTTGGGATTGTCAGACCCGACGTTCAGCGCGGTATTCCAGACGTCAACGCGCTGGAACGGGTTTGTCGCACTCGCGATTGCCAGCAAAATGGCGGGCACGCAAGGGCTGGCGTTGGTGGCGCTGATCATTGCGATCACGGTGCCGGTGTTGAATGTTGTCAATGTGGCTGTGCTGACGGTCTGCACCAGTCAACACAAGCCCACCCTCTGGACCACCAGTGTAAACACCTTCAAGGTGCCGCTGATCTGGGCGGCGTTGCTGGGTCTGGCCGTCAATCTGGCAGGCATTCCCCTGTACGAGCCGCTGCTTGTGAGCTTGGATGTGGTGGGTCGCGCGGGGCTCGGTATTGGCTTGTTGGCTGTGGGCGCGGGGATTCGTTTGCAGGCCATGCGTGCGGCCAAGTTGCCGGTGGTCGTCACTGTGATCGCCAAGTTGGTGATCTTTCCGTTGTGGGTCTATGCGGGTTGTTTGGTGTGACCGGGCTACCGCTGCAGATGGCGATGCTGAGCGCGTCGGTGGCGACGGCAACGAACGGCTACGTGCTGGCGCGAAAAATGGGCGGAGACCCGGAGTTTTACGCAGCCGCAGCCTCCATCCAAGTGATGGTGTCGATGATCAGCATGCCAGCTATTTTGTTGTTACTGGACTAGACGCCTCTACCTTACTTGCGATGCCGCCCAAGCCACACGATCCCACTGGTCACCAAGACCAATGCGGCGACGTGGTTCAGCGTAAAGGGCTCGCCGAGGATGCCCACGGCCAAGAGTGATGTGGTCACGGCACCGCTGGCGCCGATGATGCTGGTCGCGTTAACACCGATTCGGTGAATCGCTTCGGCGATGAAAAACGAGGGCAGTACCGTGCTGAAGAACGCCATGATCAGCGCAATCACATACACCGGGGTGGGTTGTTGTAAATCGGCGACGTCCCTGACCGCCAAAAAATGCACCACAATGGCGGCACTTGACGCGCACATGGCCACGCAGGTGAACACTTGGCTGCCAACCTTCGCGATGTAAGGCTTGCTCAAGACCAAGTAAAACGCAAACAGCAAAGCGCTCGCAAAAATTAGCCCCCCGCCAAGGTATTGCGTGGCGCCGCCGAGTTGCACGTCATGCACAAACAGCACGGCGATACCGCAGTAGGTCATCACCAGTGCGATCACCACAGGGCGGGTAATCGGGGTGCCGAACAACCCATAGCCGATCATCACCGCCAAGCTCGGGTAGGCGAACAGGATCAGACGCTCCAGTTGCGCAGACACATACTGCAAGCCTGTAAGGTCCAGATACGAGGCGCCATAGTACCCGAGTAGTCCCGTGCCCAAAATGGCCGCCAGTGCGCTGCGGGTTGCGCTGATGTCGACACGGCGCTGCCACAACAGCCACGCGCCTATCGCTAGATAGATGGGCAGCGACATGCCCATGCGCAATGTCATCAGGGTGACATTGTCAACGGCGTGCACATAGGCGAGTTTGACCAAAATCGGTTTCAGCGAAAACAGAAACATCCCGCCAATGGCAAAGGCATAGCCATGGCGGTGAGACGGGCGATCCAACATAGCGGCGGTGTCTCGAGGTGTCGGCGATATCGGGCGCCGACCCAGGTGTACGCAGGCTCGCGCAGGGGCGAGGACGGGTTTGGCGTCAGGACTTCTTTTCAGGCGTCTTGCTGACGATATTTTTGATGTTGGACCAAAGCCCGCTCATGGTGAGTTCCACAGGGCCGTCGGCGTCGGCGGCTTCTGCGATGGTTTCGTCGCGTGTATTGCTGTGGTTGTCGCGCTTGTTTTTGGGGTCTGTGTCTTTGTCCAGATCAACCAATTCTTCAGCCACGGTTTCGTCAAACTCCAACTGCGCGTCTTCATCCAGTTCTTCTTCGCTGAGGCCGGCTGCTGCTTGTAGTTCGCGATTAAAGGTTTCGGACTCCTTGAGCTTCCAGGAAAGCTGGGAGATTTCGTCGTGGGCGAGTTCCAGCGCATTGTTGTTCTGATCAATGGTTTTGCGCAGCGCGGTGTTATTGGTCTCGAGGCGTGTGACTTCGGCGCGCAGCGATTTCACCTTCTCTGCAAACTCGTCCAGCTCCTGCTGATGGTAGTTCTCTGACACCCGACGCTTTTCTTCATACTCCTCGGCCAGCAATGTGGATTTCTCGTCTGCCTTGACGGATCGCAGCATCCAACCGACCAGCAGTCCGAGCAATGCGGCGGCGATGATGTAGAGGGCGATCTGGGACATGAGGTAGGTCATGTGCGTTTCCTGTTGTCGAGTTACAGTATCAGTAGTTGATTTCGATGCGGCGGTTCTGTGCCCGCCCAGCGCGCGTGGCGTTAGTCGCAATGGGGCGCGACTCACCGTAGCCGATGGCCGAGATGCGATTCTTAGTGATGTTACGTGATATCAAGTAGTCGCGTACGGCGTTAGCCCGCAGTTGGCTGAGGTATTGGTTCCATTGCTCATCACCCGTGGCATCGGTGTGCCCGGCGACAATCACGGGGAACTCGGGGTATTGCTGCAGCGTTTGCGCTAAGGCATCCAGTGTCACGATGCTGGTGGGATCAATGTCAGCGCTGTTGGAGGCGAATAAAATTCCGCTGATATCAATGTCCGCCAAGTCGCGCTTCAAACGCAGGGCTTGCGAGACCGGCTCCACCTCAAGAATGACGATATCGCTTTTTACCTCAAGCAGATCGGCGAAGGTTTCGTTGGCCAGGGCATCTTGTTCACGCGCGTACTCGGAGCTGCTGGCTTGCCCGGCGATGCTGAGCGTGCCTTGCTCGATGCCGATCCGCGCGGCTTCAAGCTTCTTCAGGCCCGGAGCCCAGGCCAGCAGTTTCTCCAGCCAGACAGCGTCACTCACGTCTTGCGAGACGCGCAGACGATTATCAATAGACTCAGTGCCAAACTCGGCCTGCAGGCGGTCCAGGATGGTGTCTACGGTGGCTTGATCGGCAACCGTGCCTGACAGGACAAGTTTGTCACCCTCGCGCTCCATCCACAGGCTGGGTTCTTCCAAGGGGGCGCTGGTGTCGGTCACCTCCTCAGGCGCGCGAATGCCGAGGGACGAGTCGACCGCCAGCACCGCCGGATCAATCGCCGCCAGGCGCTGCTGCACATTGGCCAGCATGTGTTCTGATTCAACATAGCCGACCACAGAGAGGGTATCGTCGGCCAAGTTCAGGCGCGCGTCTTCAATGACGGGCAGTGAGGCGAGCACGGGTTCCAGCGCTGACAGCCAGCCGGCGTCTTCGACATCGGGGTTGGCGATCAGTTGGTTGTCGACGTCGACCGAATGGCGAAGGTCAGCCAGGGCCGGTGCGAGGACGTCGGGGTTGGCAAGTTGCCCGCTCACGGTCAGGCCTGCTGCGGTGCGCGTAATGAGTAACTCCGGAGCAACCATCGGCGTGATGGGCTCAATAGCAGGAGTGACCGGGCTTGTCTGCGCCAGTGTCGGGCTAGGGGTTTCGGGCACCTCAGGTGTGTCTGCCAAGCGGGGTGTTTCAACGGCCAGGTCGTGGGTTAGAGAGCGCACGCCTGGCACCGTGCCGGCGGCGGCCAAGGCGTGAGGAACGGCATCCTCTGCGGTGACGCGCCCGCTGAGATGCACATGCTGCGCCTCGGCGCTGACGGCGACGTCTTCAAGCCCGGCCTGCGTGAGCGTATCATTGACTGCTGTGGCGAGGTTGCGCTCAATCGCGCTGGGCGCGCGAATCAGCGCGATGACGAGAATCAAGGTTAAGCCAATACCGCCAACGGCCCACCAGCGGCGGCGGTTGCGCGTGTTTTCTGAGGTGGAATGTGTCCTGTTCATGACAACTCGTGTTGCGTCGGCACCCTTGCCAACCGGAAATTAGGCACAGTACTATGAAAAATATTATCGAGATGCACAAGTGCCACTCGACAGGCTGCGGCGCTTTTTAGCCTGCGTTGCCGTCTGCCCGGCCAATTCGTTTGCCTGCGCGCTACTCTGTGCAGTGCAGCTGACGCGCCGTGTTAACAGGCTTCTGCAGGTAAACCCGCGACGTGAGCACACCTTCTGATGCGCGTGCCATCATCTTGACGAATGGCCACATAGCCGATTATCCAGCACTGGCGCGTTTGATCAAGCCAAATGATACATTCGTCTGCGCCGATGGCGGCCTCCGCCATGCGCGCGCACTGAACGTCACCCCGCGCATTCTGGTGGGTGATCTGGACAGCGTGACACCCGACGACCTCGACAGCTTGGGGCCCGCCACGGAGATTCAGCGTTATCCGGCAGAGAAAGACCAGACGGACCTGGAAATCGCCATGCATTGGACGGCGGATCAAGGCTTTGCGCAGATTCTCGTCGCCGGTGTTACGGGAGGGCGGTTGGACCATAGCCTGGCGAACATCCTGCTGCTGGCACAACGGCCATGGGGCGGGGAGTTGTGTTTTTGGGATCACCCGCATTTCGCCTGGTTGCTGGCGGGCGACACCGAGCTCGCATTGGGCCGTTACGTCGGCTACACGGTGAGTCTGTTGCCCTTGTCGCCTCGGGTGGTGAGCATCCGCACGCACGGCATGCAGTACCCCTTGGCGGATGAAGACCTCACGCTCGGGAGCACGCGCGGCATCAGCAATGTGATTGCGGCGGCGGAGGCAGGGTTCTCCATGCGCAGCGGCCGATTACTGGCTATCGTCACGCCGCCCGACTGCCTCTGAGTGCGGGCGCAGCTGACCTTGCTCCAGTGTGACGGCGTGCGCGTCGAGCGCGGCGACATCGTCCGCATGATGGGTGACCAGGATGGTGCACAGATTGCGTTGTTCGTGAATCCGCCGCGTCAGCGCTTGCATCTGCGGCCG